>DATLAD010000056.1:0-2690 GCA_035527575.1 Dehalococcoidales bacterium | reverse complement strand
CGGGGGTGTTTTATCTACCTCACCCCATCTATACCTCACCCCCTGACCCCCTCTCCAACCAGACAAATTAGCTACCCCGTGGGATTAATTGGCCGGAGAGGGGGAGTAAAAGAAAGAGGGGTTTCACCCCTCTTAGACAACCCCTAATCTTCATATGTAGGTTGACGCCCCCTCTGGCGGCGTACTCCCCTTTTTAGGATTGACACTATTTGAAAATCCCCCTTAGTCCCCCTTTTCTAAAGGGGGAAACCGGTGGGGATATCTTACGGGCTAAGCAGAGAATGATACAGGGTGGTTTGGGTGGGAAAAGACAATAAAGAAAAACACTGATTTAAATAATTTAAATAACACGAGCTCACACGTGGCGCAAGCTTTACGCCCGCGGCAAAAAACGCTAAAATAGAAGAGTCAGAACACCCCCGCACAAATGCCGAGAGAGCGTAGATTAGCAGGCGAGAATTTTGGATAAAGAAGTCCTCGACTGGTTGCTGGAAGGCCCGGCCTGGCTCAAGTATGCTGTCGAACTCCAGCTTCCGGACACACAACCGGACGTCAGGCCGGTACTTCAGGATAGCTCAATCGTGAAAATAGCAGGCAGGCTGAAAGGCGGCAGCGCCGGTATTCCGGCTTTAAAGACCGGGAGGGTGCATTACACGGAGGCCGGCAAGGCTTACTGGGACCTCTTCTTCCTGGCCGATATCGGCCTTACCATCCATGATTTAGGTCTGGACGCCGAAGCGGAAGAAATATTCCGCTTTCAATCGCGGGACGGCTCTTTTATCATTCCACCGAATGTCCAGGACAATTACTTCTGCATGTCGGCTATTCTCCTCTCTTCGCTGGCCATGATGGGCTACCGGGATGACCCGCGACTGTCGAAGTATATCCGTGTGGTCATGAACTCCCGGTGTTACGACGGCGGCTGGCACTGCTATGACGACGGTTCCGGTATGATGAGAATCGAATCGTGCCCGATGGACAATCTGAATATCCTCAGGCTTCTCGGCCAGTACGAGCCATACCGGCAAAACCCCGCGCTCAAGGGCGCTATCGATTTGCTGCTGGAGCACTGGGAGGGAAGGACACACCTGCACGGATTCGGGGTCGGCAAGCGGTTTAAAAGCCTGCAATATCCGGCGGTTAAATACGGCATCCTGCGGGTACTTGATGTCCTGTCGCTGTTCCCTTATGCGATGAATAGTCGGGCCTTTAAAAATATGCTGGACTTCGTGCATAATAAGGCCATCGGGGGCAAATATTACGCCGAAGCTACCGAGGCAGCTTACGGGGAGTTCGACTTCGGCCAGAAAGAAGAGCCGAGCCGGTGGCTGACTTTCCTTATTAACCGGGTGGATAGACGGGCGGGCATGTAGTGTTTTATTATAGGTGAGAGTGAGGAAATTGCATTGATTCGTATAGAGGTTTCGGTAAAGGAAGGATTCGCCGACCCTCAGGCGGAAGCGCTGGAAAAGGACATCCTCGACCTCGGCATTAAGACGGTGCGGCGCGTCCGGGTCAGCAATATTTACCTTCTGGAAGGTAAACTCGATGAAAAAGAGATGCTGACTATCTGCCGGGAGCTGCTGACCGACCCCATCGTGGGAGAGTATTCATACCAGGAAACACCGCCCCCTGCCGACGCCCGTCTGGTCGAGGTCGCCTATAATCCCGGCGTGATGGACCCCGTCGAGGACAGCGTTAAAAAAGGCATCAGGGACCTCGGTATCACCACCGTTGAAGCGGTCAGGACGGCCAAGAAATACCTCCTCTGGGGTGATTTCCCCGGCGACACCCTCCAGTCCATATGCGACAAGCTGCTGGTCAATAGCGTCGTCCAGCACATCGTCGCTAAAAAAGAGGCCGTATCGCTGCCGCCGGCGACCTACAGGTTCTCACGGGAAACCATCGACATCGACAGCATGGACGACAAAGCCCTGATGGCGTTGAGCAAGGACAGGTTCTGGCTGAACCTGAAAGAGATGAGGATAATCCAGGACTACTTCCGCAAACTCGGCCGCCGGCCGGCCGATGTCGAGCTGGAGACGCTGGCGCAAACGTGGTCGGAGCACTGCATCCACAAGACCTTCAAGGCCAAAATATCGCTGGACGGGAAAATTATCGATAACCTGATGAAAAGCACCGTCATGAGGGTAACCCGGGAACTTGATAAACCCTGGTGTCTCTCGGTATTTAAAGACAACGCCGGCGTCATCGATTTCGACGGCCGTTACGCTATCTGCTTCAAGGTAGAAACGCATAATCACCCATCGGCGGTGGAGCCATACGGCGGGGCGGCGACAGGCATCGGCGGGGTCATCCGCGACCCATTAGGTACGGGACTAGGAGCTAAGCCCATTTTGAACACCGATGTCTTCTGCTTCGGCCCGCCAGATTTACCCCATGAAGACCTCCCCAAGGGGGTGCTGCACCCGCGCCGCATCTTCAAGGGCGTCCGCGCCGGCGTGGCCGACTACGGTAACCGCATGGGCATCGCCACCTCCAACGGCGCCATCCTCTTCGACGAGCGCTACGTGGGCAATCCCCTGGTATATTGCGGTACGGTGGGGCTCATGCCCAAGAGCATGAGCCAGAAAGGGCAGCAAAAGCCGGGCGACCTCGTGGTGCTGGTGGGGGGCAAGACGGGACGCGACGGTATTCACGGCGTCACCTTCGCCTCCGGCGAGCTTAAT
>DATLAD010000055.1:0-9630 GCA_035527575.1 Dehalococcoidales bacterium | reverse complement strand
CTGACTGAAGAGCTTGCGCAGCTCGCGGGTGATAAGGCCGTTATCAACACCCAGGGGACAGACCTGGGCGCAGCGCCGGCATAGATTACAGCGGTAGCTCAATTCATACAAACGGCTTATCGTTGCCCAGTTAAGCTCGATGTCACCCCCGGTAAGCTTTGCCCGCAGCTTGCCGCCGGGCTTAACGTATTTGTTGACCAGGCGACGGAAAATTTCCGAGCGATAGGTGGGGCGATAGAGGTCATTCTTGCCGCTGGCAACGTAAACGGGACAGGCATCGTTGCAGGTCTGACACCTGGCACAATAATCCAGGGAAAGCAACAAGGGTTGCAGAAATGTCCAGTTGTTCTCTTTGCTCAGGAGCTTCTTCATTCCCGAGACAAACTGCTCGATGTACTTTTTTTCTTCCTCTTTCTCCCTGGGTTTGGGCAGGGCTGCGTAGGAAACAACGCCGTCGAGATTGCAGACGAGCCTTCCGCGCTGTTCTTCCGTAAGCTGCTTGAATCCCGGCAGTTCCTCCAACTTATCGTAGGGGGGCGGTAGCGGTATCAGCTCCTCGGGATTAATCTCGATGAGTTGGGTGTCTCCGTCTTTTGATATATCGGTTAGCTTAAGGTTTTTCTTCGCCACTCGTTTCCTCTGACACTATTTCAGCCCATGTTCTGCCCGACGGGATATGAGGTGCTTGCCAGCTCACCGGTTTCTTGAGCCATTTCTTAATGTCTCTCTCGAGCTTACTTCCTCTCGCATTTGGCTGGTCGTCCCAACGTACCCACAGGTAGGCAAAAAACTTGGTGATGTAATGCAAAGAGCGAGTAAATGGCAGGTAAATGAGAAACAACGCGAAAAGTATGATATGAGCGGCCGCCGGAGGCTCAACAGACACCGGGCTCATTGTAACCAGCCCTTTCCAGAACTCCCTGTATTCGGAAAAGGCTGGGTCTACAAAATACCAGGCATACAGGCCGCTTAGAAAAATCACCAGAGTAAATAAGTAATTAAAGTAATTTTGAGGCGTGGTAAAGGCTTTTAAATCTTTGTCGCTCAGTCTTTTAATGACCAGACCAATACTCCCGAAAGAACCGGCGACAAAGCTGATAACCCCCGTCAGCAGGATTAAAAAATAGAATATCCTTCCCAAAATGAAAGTTGATTCGGCGGATACCGGGATATCGGCAATCATGACCAGCGCGCCAAAGAAACACATTATATGAAAAGCGACAATCAGGATGAACCCGATATGCCAGGGCAACAGCACGAGCCAGTATCCTCGATTGCGTTTAAAGTACTCGCTGAAGCAGAAGTTCTCCTTGAGGAGAAAGAGGATGCCCTTCCGCACCGTCTTGTGACGGTTTTTCCGCCATTGTTCCACATCCTCATAATACGCGCTGCCATAATTACTTTTTGGTTCGTGTATTACCGGATACAGCTCCCACCGCAGGTGTACCGGCGCCCTGGCTATCTTAAGCGCCTTCACGGCGTACATCACGACGATGAACACATAGGCAAAATAGGTCAAAACGGCTAAAAAAACACTCATTTCTGACTCTGCGGCTGTAAAAAAGAGAGCGGGCGGTGAACGCCGGCGGCTCTACTTCATTCTATCGATAATAATGCCGGCGGCCAGCCGGCAGCCTGTCCCCGGCGGCAAACCGCATTTCTCAAAACCCTTCTCATGCGAGAAGAGCGCCATGGCCTCATCGCTTTCTCCGGGGTTCAATCTATGTCCCAGTATCACCGTTTCTATTATATCCGCGCAGTACATGTGACCTATTTGACCTTCAAATAAGGCCATGAATCTCTGGGAAATCAAGATAGGGCTTCGCTTGGGGTCTTCCATCACTGAGAGGTCCAGTGGGTCATTACTGCCAAAATAGAGCCCAAAGTTAATTAAGACCCCGGTTATGCCACCGCACATATCGCCGGTCCCGCCGACGCCGGGGAACGGAGTCAGGGCTTTAATGATTTCCATGTTGCCCTGACCGAATTCTTCCATCAGGGCCATAGCGGTGCCCTGGGCACAATTCTTGAAAATAAAATTATATTCCTCTGCCCGCCTCTGAACGCGGTCGAGGATTTCCGCCCGGCTGGCTACTATTTCCTTGGGAGTACGTTTGTCTCTTGGAATCCCCTTGGCAACCATTTTATTTATTCTGGCTTTAATTCCATCCACATCCCATTCTCTCGCGAACAGTTCGTCG
This sequence comes from Dehalococcoidales bacterium, assembly GCA_035527575.1. GTDB lineage: Bacteria > Chloroflexota > Dehalococcoidia > Dehalococcoidales > RBG-16-60-22 > JAFGPF01. The sequence continues at coordinate 7,429 of DATLAD010000055.1, read as the reverse complement.
ACCTTTTTCTTCAAAGCTGCGTAGTCAACCATTATGCGGTAGCCTCCTTTTTACCTCTACTCGGAAAATAAGTATAGCATGATTCGCATTCATTTTGAAATAATCAGGCGTAAAGTACAGCTGTCAGTTTTTCTGCCGTCTCATTTTTATCAAAGCCAGGGCAATCCCCAGAGAAAAATAGAACAAGCCGGTAGTAAGACAGACAATAAAAACGGTCGAGGCGGAGCCCCTGATAGAAATAACACCGGCAAGAACGAAAAAGCCGATGCCTATATCGACGATTCCGGACAGCACCAGGAGAAAACTCCAGAAATTACTAAAGAGTATATATTTTATAAGCTCCGTGGTGACCCTCCCGATTATTCTGATTGTATACTATCAAAATGTGGGTAAAACGTAAATGTTGTTATTTATTTAACCGAAAACTATACTATTAGAACGGTAAACATATTAAAAGAGAGCCTGATAATGTCGGACCAGAGGACAATCATAAAAGGGCTGGGGTTTTGCGGCAGCGAACCGCTGGCGGGCTCCAACGCCGCCGCGGTGGATGTCAAAGACGGTAAAATAGTCAGGATAAGGCCGTTACACTTCGATTGGAAGTACCGACCCGAAGACATGAATCCCTGGCAGATTAAAGCACGCGGGAAAGTCTTCGAGCCGGGTATGAAGACATTGCTGCCTCCGTTCACTCTGGCCTATAAAAAGCGCGTTTACTCTCCTAACCGGATTAGCTACCCGTTGAAGAGGGTTGACTGGGACCCCGGGGGCGATAGAAATCCGCAGAACCGGGGGAAAAGTAAATTTAAGAGGATATCCTGGGACGAGGCAGCCGAAATCATCGCCGGCGAGATAAAGAGGGTACAGGCTGCCTACGGACCGTGCGCGGTGCTTTCGCTTACGGCACCGCATGGCGAGACCAAGGTTTTACATCCGGCTCACGGAACCCATACCCGACTTCTCCATGATTATTTAGGGGATTACAGCAAGGTAGCGGGCGGCGGTCCGGACAGCTGGGAAGGGTGGTTCTGGGGGGCCGAACACGTATGGGGAATGACCGCCAACGTGGGCGAGATGGCGCCTCTGGCCAACTGCTTTAAAGATATGGCCGAAAATACCGAGATGATACTGTTCTGGGGATGCGACCCGGAAACGACGCCCCTGGCCTGGGACGGCCAGCAGGCGAGCCGAATATGTTACTGGTGGACGGAGCTCGGGATAAAATCCGTCTACATCTGCCCCGACCTGAATTACGGGGCGGCCGTCCACGCGGATAAATGGATTCCCGTACTCCCGAATACGGACGCGGCGCTCCACCTGGCCATATCTTACGTCTGGATAACCGAGGAGATATACGATAAAGATTACGTGGCCACGCATACCTGCGGCTTAGAGGAATACAAAAAATATGTCCTGGGTGAGGAAGACGGCATTCCCAAGACACCCGCCTGGGCTGCTCCGTTATGCGGCGTACCGGAATGGACGATTAAAGCCCTGGCCAGAGAATGGGCCTCCAGGACAACATCCATAGCTCACGGCAACGGGGGCTCATACATCCGGGGGCCTTATGCTCACGAACCCGCCAGGCTGGAAGTGCTGAACCTGGCGATGCAGGGAGTAGGTAAACCGGGACGTCACCAGGTCAAGATGATTGAATGGAACCACAAAGGCGATTCGGCGGCCACCAATCCCCTGCCCCGGCCTCTATTATCACCCAACATCGAGAAGGCCGTTCGCGGAGGCCACATGGGGCCCGTATCGCAAATGCTTCCCCGCGACCTATTTTTTGAGGGCATTAACACCGGCGGTCCGGTCGACTGGTATTTTTCTTCCCATCCCTGGGCGCCGGTGTCTGACCAGTTTATCAAGTACACTTATCCCGCCGAGGGCTGCCCGGAAGTACACCTTATCTGGACGGATTCGCCCTGCTGGATAGGATGCTGGGGGGACGGGCATAAAAATATCGAGGCAATCAGGAACCCTAAAATAGAATTCGTGCTGACGCAGCACCCCTGGATGGAGAACGGCTGCCTGTACTCGGATATCATACTGCCGGTAAATACCAAGCTCGAGGAGGATGATATCGGCACCGACGTTATGAACGGACAGTTTTGTCTCATCTTCCCCGAACCCAGGTGTATCGAACCTTTAGGTGAGTCTAAAAGCGATTTCGAGGCGGTGGGCGAGGTGGCTAAAAAACTGGGTGTATATCACAAGTTCACGGAAGGCAAAAACGACGCAGAATGGATAAAAGCCGGCTTCGAAGGTTCGGGCGTTAAGGAAATGGTCAGCTGGGAAGAGTTCAGCGAAAAGGGGTACTTCGTGGTCCCTGCGGCCCCGGACTGGGAGCAGGACACGGTCGGCATGAGCAAATTCGTGGAGGACCCTGAGGCTAACCCCCTCGAAACGCCGACCGGTAAGATAGAGTTCTACGCGACGGAATTAGCCGAGCGCTTTCCCGGCGATAACGAGAGACCGCCGGTCCCGCACTGGATACCTTATGGCGAGTCTCACCAGGAAAGCCGGCTGCACCAGAGAGCCAGGGAATATCCCCTGCTCCTGGTCTCAAACCACGGTAAGTGGAGGGTGCATGCCGAGCACGACGATATATCATGGCTAAGGGAAATCCCCATGTGCAAAGTCCGGGGCCCGGACGGATACATGTACGAACCCGTATGGATTAATCCGCAGGATGCTGCCGCCAGGGGCATAAGAGACGGCGACATCGTGAAGATTTATAACGAGAGGGGGGCTGTGCTCGGGGGAGCGCGCCTGACGGAAAGGATAATACCCGGGGCGCTATCACAGGACCACGGGGCCAGGTACGACCCGATAGGCCCGGCGCTTGACAGGGGAGGCTCCAACAACCTGCTATCTCCCCGCGGACTGGTCTCCAGGAACTGCCTGGGAGTGGCTACCAGCGGCTTTCTGGTCGAGACTGAGAAGGTCGACCTGGCGGAATTGAGGGCAAAGTACCCCGAAGCGTTCGAGAGGGAGTACGACCCGGCTGCCGGCCCGGTCTTTAATGCCTGGGTTGTCGAGGACTAAGCCCCTTCATTATTCCTACGCCCAGTTCTTCAGGTCGTAATAACCCCGGGCGACCTTGTAGCGGCAAATCTGCTGTCCGCCGAGCCAGAGCTGGCATATCTTGACATCCCTCAGGCACTTTTCATAGGGGAAGTCCTCGGAAATAGCCATCGAGCCCAGCAGTTCCGCGCCCTTATTGATTATCTCGACGGCGGTGTCGGCGGCATAGACCCTGGCGGCGGCACCCTTGGAAATAAACTCCGGCGACCACGGTGCGCCGTATATCGGCGTGTATATATCCGCATGGTCATACATGAAAGCCAGGTTATAGAGGCTGGCCCTCATCATCTCAATGCCGATAGCCATATCGGCGATTATCCCGGCCGCGATACTGTGCTGCCTTACCGGCTTAAATCCACCCATGCGAGTTCCGGTATATTCCAGCACGATATCGAAAGCGCGCTCGGCGATACCCAGGGCCTGGACGCCCCCGGACCATCCCGCTACCGTGGTCAGCATATTACACAGATTGGCATCCATCCCCGGACCGGCGATGCGGTACTCCTTCGGCACCCTGACGTTATCATAGTATACGGCGCCATTGATAACCGTCTTGAACAGCATCTTCTTTTCCGGCTTGCCGAACGTGAGCCCCGGCGCGTCCTTGGGGACTATAATCATGGCAATCCCGTCATCGCCGAGAGAGGGGTCGGTATTGCAGAAAGTGATATAGCTCTCGGCTATCCCGCCGTGGGTCGGCCACATCTTGCTGCCGTTGATGACATATTCGTCGCCCGCGAGTTTAGCGGTGGTCTTAATACCGGCGCCGTGCAGCAGCGGGTTCTCGGTATCCGCCCCGCCGGCTTCATCGGTCATGGACAGGCAACCGTAGGCCAGTTTGCCCTGACAGAAGAGCGGGGCGAACCTGTCCAGCACCACCTTGTTGCCGACGGCCGCGGCCGGGCCCGCGCCTGCCATATTCGAGCATACGGACAGGGCTATGCCGGCGTCGCCTTTAGACAGTTCCTCGGCGATAATAGCCGTATTGGTCATGGAGTGAATGCCGCCGCCGCCGTATTCGACGGGGTAGGCGGATGCCTGAATCCCGATGTCGACGAGCTTTTGATGGACTTTCTCCACCCGGCTGTAGTCGGATTCCAGCTCTTTGGTGAAGGGTATTATCTCTTTCCTGGTAAAATCCCTTAATGTCTGCCGGAGCTGACGTTGTTCCTCGGTCAAGAGATGCTCTAGATGCATAGCTGCCTCCCTTGCAGGTCCTTTTTCATGTCCCTCAAACCTGTAAAATTAAAGCCGAAAAGCAAAACGCGCTTTTTCGGTTCAGTATATCTCTTCCCCGGACAGCATGAGCATGTCTTTCGCCATCGGCCCGAATTTCTTTAAAAAGTCCTGGTATTCCTGCGTTTTAGCGGCCTTCTGGTTGAATTCGTCAATGCTGGTCACATGCACGATGCCGCAGTATTTATAGGGTATCTTTCCCGCCGTGGCTCCCGTTATCTTGACCAGTTCGTATTTCTTGACCGAAGGCAGGCTGTCAATCAGGGGGCCTTTTTCATTAACAACGTATTCCTTGAATGCCTCATCGGTCATGTGCTCCGCCAGGTTGTACAGAATGATTCGCTTGGCCATTTCAATCCTCCGTTTTATAATATTTTACTTTTTCGGGTTCACCACGCCTGTTTTCTATTTTTTATCCTCACCGAGCCATGTTGTGTCATGTTCGCCGTTCAGACAGATGGCGCTGAAGCTGTAAGGCTTTTCGACTCTCCTGGTTATCAGCGGGCAGTGCACCAGTCCTCCGGGAGCAACGACCACGGTGGGGGTGTCGAATACATGTATTTCCTGTTCTTCTCCCATGGCTATCTGAATCTCCGCCCCTAAATAATCAGGATTATCGGGGTCGAGACCGACAAAGAGCAGGGCTTCGTCATAAGGATGCACGTGCGGGTCGCGGTCGTGCCAGGCGCCGAGCCCGGTATGGAATGCCCAGGTGAAGTTAAGGTTCAATCCTTCCAGGGTCTTACCACCGAAACCGGCGATAAAGTCGGCGTTGCCTCCGGATTTACGCTTCATATCACGCAAATCCATTTTTTTCACCAGGTGCCCGTATTTTCCCCCCGTTCGAGGCGGCCCCTTTCTCTCCGGTAAATCAGTGCTCTTGTATTCTCCGCCAAGATAAATCATCATGCCGCCAAATGGTCTATCGGCTTTCCTGATTACCAGAGGCGTGTGCGGGAAGCCTCCGGGAGCAACGACGACGGTGGGGGAGTCAAATACGTGCTTTTCCCCCTCCTCGCCCATAGCTATCTCGATTTCCGCCCCCAAATAATTCGGGTTATCATAGTCGAGACTCGTAAAGAGCAGGCATTCGCCGTAAGGATGTACATGTACGCTGGCCCACTCTCCGACCCCGTTCATATATACCCAGACTAAATAAAGCTCCAGTCCCTCCAGGTCACCGCCCCCGAACACGGACGCTTTTCCGTATGGTCTTTCCTGGAAATTCAACTTTTTTACCAGGTGCCCGTATTTTGTTCTCGCCATTTTTCTCCTTTGCCGGTTTATCTCCTGAGGCAGTTACCTCATCGGTCATGCGCTCCGCCAGGGTAATATTTCAGGTGTACGTTTGACTAAGGTATATTACTCCAGAATACCAGCACCATGCAAAACATCGGGAAGATAGAATACGAGTCTGGCTTGACAAAGTTGGGGAAACTTTCCCGTAATTTTAACAGGCTTGATTTCGCTGGATTACTGCCGGGCGGAAAGTATATGATATAATTAACAGGTTTTCACAGGTACGCCCGGTCAACTATGTGACCGTTATCCGACATGCTAATCTAAGGAGGAGCCCGGCCATGAAAGCTGCTTTTATCGTTGCCCCCAGGAAATTCGAGATTAGAGACATCGAGATGCCGACCATCAGTGAGAATGAAATGCTGGTGAAGGTAGAGGCTTGCGGGGTCTGCTCGAGCGATATGCCGGGATACCTGGACTCGGTCGGCGAAGAGATGAGAAAGCGTATGCCTTTCCCGAGAAGGTCGGGACACGAGCCGTCGGGAACGGTGGTGGAAGTCGGCAAGAACGTAAAGGGCTTCCGGGTCGGCGACAGGATAACCGGATTTTTCGCCAGCGGGTGTTACGCCGAATACGTCGCCTTCGACCCGTCGGACAGGACCGCCCGCGGACACGGCTTCATTATCGAAAAGATTCCCGACGGGATTCCGGTGGAACATGCCCTGGGCGAGCCGTTAATGAGTCTGGTATCCATCGCCAGGACCGCCAACCCGGAAATGGGCGACTTTGTATTCCAGGTCGGCTGCGGCTTCATGGGCCTGGGCATTATCGCCGGGGTCGCTCACCCCAAGCTCAGGGAATACATCGTCTGCGACCTTGATGACAGCAGGTTAAAGCTGGCCGGAGAACTGGGCGCCACCATTACCCTGAACCCCCAAAAAGTCGACGTGGTTGCCGAAGTCATGAAGATAACCGGCGGCAGGGGGGTCGACGTGGCTATAGAAGTCGTCGGCCATCCGCCCGGCATGAAAATGGTCGGCGATGTACTCAAAAACAACCGGGGCAGGATAATCGCGGTAGGCTGGCACCAGTCGCCGGATACCTACGAACTGTTCAGCTGGATAAAGTCACCGATAATCTATAGTCCGCAGGGCATCGGCATGTCGACGGATTACCAGAGCGAACTTACCCGTGCCATGTGGGCTTTGCAGAAGGGGATTTACCCCATGGAGAAGCTGGTCACGCACCGCTATAAGCTGGAGGACATCGGGCAGGCATTCGAGGACAACCTTAACAGAACGCCGGGCTACATCAAGGGCGTGGTTATGCCCTGGATTAAATAATAACATAGATAAAATAATTCAAAGGAGGGAAAAATGAAACTAGGTAGATTTATCGTTGACACCCACGTTCACTCCCAGCGCCACGCCGCCGGGAAGGCCCTTAAAGGCTCCAAAGACTTCGATAAACTCGGACAGGTCATGGGGCAGATGGAGGCCTACGACAACTCGCCGCGCCTTATCTACGACATGGACTGCTACGGAGTGGACATGTGTATCATCGAGCCGGCCTTCGGCATGACCAACAAGACCAACGTGGAGCAGGTGAAGAAATACCCGGAAAGGTTCGCGGCCAATTGCTGGCCGAAGGAATACCAGGACAGGTGTGCCGCCGGCGAGGAAGAGTGGACTATAGAAGGGTTCTGCGATGCGCTGGCGAAACTGCTCGATACGGGCAACTTCGTCGGCATCGGTGAGTCGGTACTGATTCCCATACGCGGCAAGAGAGGAGAGGGACCCCCACAGGCGTTCCAGACCGAACAGGAAATTATCACCAACTGCTTGAAGGTCATGGAAGTCTGCCAGCA
>DATLAD010000054.1:0-5921 GCA_035527575.1 Dehalococcoidales bacterium | reverse complement strand
CAATACGAGCGCACTTAGCGACACAGGTTATGCCTCCGCATTAATTCCTCTGATAAAGCAACTACATAATTATCGCAGGCCAGCAACATCAATTTCAAATCGACCCCGGTAATTTTACCATTTCCCCCCGTTTATCGCCTGAATAGCCATACCGCATCCGCCGCCGACTTCAATCGAGGCCGATTTTTTACGAATCGTTTACATAACGAATCGCAATATTAATCAAATATTTACCAGTCCGATGCTATATTTTTTCCACATGGCAAATTTTTAAGAACTTATGGCCGCCTTTTGCCCTGACTTTTCACGCACGGAGAAGGCGGCGCTGACATGAAAAATACCCGCCCGGGCGAAGTTAAAAAATAATGAAAACAAGAACAAAACTGATTTTAGGATTCGCGGCGATTGTAGCCCTCCTCTGGCTGATTACCGCTTATGCGGGGGGCAATTTCGGTTACCTCAATAGACAGTTCAGCACCGTGGAAGAGGGTATCATTCCGGACACTATCGCCATGACCGAAGTGGAAACCATATCAAGCGAGATATACCGCGATGTTACGGAATACCTTTACCATAACGTAGACGAGGCGAAGAGTGACGCACAACTTAAACTGAGCCGCCTTGAAGTGATCGGTTTTGGATACCTGCCGATAACGGCGTATCCCGGAATGATAGACCACGACAAAGACTGCATACTGGCAGGTAGAATATACGACTTCTACTTTTCTACCACCTGGATAATCGACCTGAAAGAACGCGGGGCCGATTACAGTAAATTACTGGCGCGTGACCGCAGTATGTGCCTGCCGGCACTGCTCTCCATGCAGGAACGGGCCGGCGAATTAAAAGCAGCCAGTATCGGAGATCTGACAACGGTAAAAACGGCCTTTGAAAGAGCTTATAGCAGCGGCGTAAACTCAATCTTTCTCAGCGCCTGTTTGATTACCCTCCTGGCTATCGCCGCTGCCCTTTTTACGACGAGGTCAATCGTGCGGCCGCTACATGCCTTACGTAAAGGGACCGAGATGATTGCACGGGGCAAGCTCGATTATAAGGTCGGCACCGAAGCCAGGGACGAGATAGGAGAGCTTTCACGGGCCTTCGACCAGATGACACAGAACCTCAGCACGAGCATGACCTCCATAGACAACCTTAACCAGGAAATCGCCGAACGCAGGCGGGCGGAAGAGGCGCTGCGAGAGAGTCAAAAATTCGTCTCCAGCCTGCTGGAAAATGCGCCGCATGCCACCATCGTTATTAATCCGGACACTTCAATCAGATATGTCAATCCGGCCTGGGAAAAGTTGAACGGCTGGACTTTATCCGAAATTATCGGTATGAAAGCCCCGTATCTATGGTGGCCGGACGAGCACAAGAAGGAGTTCCAGGACGGCTTTAACGAGGCCATGAAACAGGGCAAAGGTAAGGCCGAGATAGTCACCCATAAGAAGAACGGGGAACTGTACTGGATTGACATGAACTGGGCATCGGTAACGCACAACGGAGAAATGCAATATCTGCTGATAAACTCCGTCGATATTACCGAACGCAAACAGATGGAGGAAGCTCTGCGGGAATCGGAAGAAAAATTCTCGGTAGCCTTCCGCTCCAGCCCCGATATGATGACCATCGTGAATCTACAGGATGGCAAATATGTTGAAGTTAATGACAGCTTCGTTCAATTTTCCGGTTACACCCGGGAGGAATTAATCGGCCACACTAACGACGAGTTCAATATGTGGGTTAACACAGAAGAGCGGGACAAAATGACCCGGCTCCTGGATGAACACGACAACATGAGACATGAAGAATTCAGCTTCCGGGTGAAATCGGGAGAGATTCGCACCTGGCTGTGCTCGGCGGATATCATCAACATCGGCGGTGCCCCGTGTATGCTCGCCGTAGCCACTGATATCACCGAGCGCAGGAAGGCGCAGGAAGCCTTAAGCGAGTCAGAGGAACGGTTCTCCAAAGCGTTTCATGCCAGCCCCGGCTCAATGTCTATCAGCAGACTCAGCGATGGTAAATTCATCGAGGTGAATGAAAGCTTCCTCAAGGACAAGGGCTACACCCGTGAAGACATAATCGGCCACAGTTCAGCGGAACTGGGCATCTGGAAGGACCGGGAACACCGCGATAAAATATTACGTATCCTGCGGGAACAGGGTAGAGTCCGCGACGAACTGACTCAGTTCCGCACAAAAACGGGCGAGCTTCGTACGGGATATTTATCTGCGGAACTTATCAGCCTGGGCAATGAACCCTGTATGATAGTCCTGACCACCGATGTAACCCGGCTAAAGCAGGCGGAGGAACAGTTAAGACTTCTTGGTTCCGTCACGCAGCAGGTATCTGATTCCACTATCGTCACCGACCCCGATTTCAAGATTACCTACATGAACCAGGCGGCGCAGGACTTATTTGGTTACGCTTTCGAAGAGGCACGGGGTAAAGGCCTGGGACTCTTTAATGACAAACCTATTTCGGAGAAAGCAAGCCGGGAAATACACAAAATCCTCTCAAGCGGTAAAGTCTGGAGCGGGACCGCCACCAAACAGCGCAAAGACGGCGGCACCCTCATCTGCGATTGCCGACTATCCCCTCTATACGACGAGAAAGGTCAAATCTGCTCGTATATAGACGTCCAGCGCGATGTCACCAAACAGAAAGAGGTGGAAGGCAAATTACAGGTCCAAAACCAACTTGTCGAGCGTATCCTGGCCACCATGCCCGAGGGCGTACTCGTTATCGACGGCAATGACCGGATAATACTTGCCAACGAAGCTTTCCATAAGATTTTCCATGCCAGCAAGAATTCGGTTATCCATAAATCGCTTGATGAAATAATACCTGTAAACCAGTTGTTCAAACTCTACAAGGCTGTGAAACGAGGAAATAAAGAAAAGAACACGCTGGAATTCAGATATCAGGTAAAGGACCTGGAAAAGATTATCATGTGCGTTATTAACAAAATGGACGGACAGCGCACGCTGCTCACTTTTTCCGATATTTCACAGGAACGAGAAGAGGAAGAAAAACTCTATCTCACCGACAGGCTGGCTTCAATAGGAGAGATGGCCGCCGGCCTGGCACACGAACTCAATAATCCTTTAACGGGGATCCTGGCCTTATCCCAGCTACTCATGGATAGCCACATCCCGGAAGAGTATCGGGAGGACTTACAGTGCGTTTACGGCGAAGCCAAACGCGCCGCCAGCATCGTGAAAAACGTCCTCCTCTTCGCCCGCAATAATAATTATGAAAACGGCCAGGCATCCACCAATGAGGTCATCAAAGACGTGCTGAGACTGCGCGAATACGAGGAAAAGGTAAGCAATATCACGGTAGCCGCGCATCTTCAGGAGAACCTGCCGGATATTCCCATGGACAAATTCCAGCTGCAGCAGGTCTTCCTGAACATCATCTTGAACGCCGAAGCCGCCATCAAAGAAGCCAACCGGCCGGGCCTATTATCGGTGACGACGGAAAGAACCAACAATCACATCAACATTCATTGTAAAGATAACGGGTGCGGGATTAAAAAGCATATACTTCCCCGCATATTCGACCCCTTCTTTACCACTAAAGATATCGGCAAAGGCACCGGCCTTGGTCTGAGCATCTGCTACGGGATAGTCGTCAAGCACGGCGGCAAAATAAGCGTAAAAACCCAGGTAAATAAAGGTTCTACATTCACTATTAAAATGCCTGTTGCGTCTCAAACGGAATAGCAAAGAAAGGCAAGGAAGATGGAATCAGGAATAAACGGGCACCGGCGAATACTCGTAGTGGAAGACGAACCGGTTATCGGCAATGTCTGTCAAAAAGTATTAACCAGGCAGGGCTTTTCCGTCGATGTCGTTTCCGACGGCAATAAAGCAATTGATAACATACATGACCGACGCTATGACCTGTGCATCCTGGACTTACGTATGCCGGGCATCGACGGAATCCAGCTATACAAATACCTTGCCGACAACAGTCCCGCACTGAGCCAGAGCGTCATTTTCACCACCGGAGACATCACCAGCAATCAGGTGTCCGGTTTTCTCAACGGCTCCGAGAGGGTATATCTGGAAAAACCGTTCACCCCCCGGGAGCTGATTGCCGCCGTGGAAATGGCTCTAAATTAGCCTGCTCCAGCCGCGACGACATACGGTGGCGGACCTATCCTGACCGCCTGACAGGACTTAACAAAGTGGAAATGGAGTAAAAAGGGGAAGAATAAAATGGTTACAGCACCTTCTAAAGAGACTATTCTTATCGTGGATGACGAGAAAGCGGTGCGGAGAAGCCTGAATAGATGCTTAAGCCTCAATGGTTTCGATTGCGAAGAGGCCAGTAATGCCGAGGAAGCGCTGGGGTTTCTCAAAAACAAGCCGTCCGACCTGGTCATTCTTGACATTATGATGCCGGGCACATCCGGCAGCGAACTGCTGCCCCGGCTTAAAGAATCCTTCCCCGATACAGCGGTCGTCATGGCAACAGCCGTCGTGGACCCGGAGATCATTGTCAATTGCATGAAAAACGGGGCCCAGGACTATATCACCAAGCCATTTGATGTCAACCAGCTGGTCGCCAATATCCAGATGGTAATGGAAAAGAGAAGGCTGGAGATCAACCTCAAGGAGAAGAGACAGGTGCTCGAAGGTAAAGTGGAAGAACAGGCCAAGGAACTCCAGGAACTCTTCATGGACGCCATTGAGTCGCTGATAAGCGCTCTGGAAGCCAAGGACAAATACACAGCAGGTCATTCACGGAGAGTAACTAAATTAGCCGTCGATACGGGACTGGCTCTGGGGCTGAAGGGTGAGGAACTGGAAAATCTGCGCTGGGCCGCCCTCCTGCATGACATCGGCAAGATTGGAATCGACTCGACTGTTCAGAATAAACCGGGCACGCTGACGCCTACGGAATACAATTATGTCCTGACGCACTGCAGCATAGGTCCCGGCATCGTGCAGCCGCTGGTAAATGACAGGATAGTTGAGGCCATAAGACATCACCATGACAGTTACGACGGCACCGGCCTCAACCAGACGGTAGCCGGCAAAGACATACCTCTCGGCGCCAGAATTCTGGCCGTGGCCGACTCCTTTGATGCGATGACTTCAGACCGTCCGTACAGGACCGCCATACCAGCCGGCAAGGCAATCGCCGAGATTAAAAGATGCTCCGGCACCCAGTTCGACCCTGCCGTTGTTAAAGCCTTCCTGAAAACGCCGATAATAAATTCCTTAAAAGACTAGGTAAAGAATAAATCTTTCGGAGTGACTTAAGTAATTAGTCATGCATGACGAATTTACTATTTACACAGGCTTCCCGCCAGAGAATAATACTTGTAGGGAAACTATATTTAAATTCGGGAGCCCGTATTTGTCTCAGCGGTCCCGGGGATACTGCGTTGCCTCCGTAAACGCCGGGGTGAGTTATGATGAAGAAGAGTGAAAAGGGATTTTCACTGATTGAAACGATAGTGGCCATGGGCCTATTGGGGATAGTGTCTGCTGTTTTTCTCGGCTCGATAGGCACAGCGGCTAAAGCTACTATGATTAACGATGAACAGGTCACTGCCGAAATCTTGGCACGTAATCAGATAGAATATATTAAGAGCTGCCAATATGATCACTACGCCACCGAATACCTAAGAGACCCGACGCTGCTCGATGATATTCCATCCGGATGGTCTATGGAAAATCCAACTGCAGAAGCCCTGCATGGCACCGAGGATGGTATTCAGAAAGTGACGATTAACGTACAGTATCATGGAAGAACCATGCTTTCCGCTTTTATGTATAAGGTAGACAGATGAGACACAAAGGAGAACGGGGGTTCGGCGTAATAACTCTAATCGCAGTCGTTGCCATATCTGCCATGATTGCCGCCGGTGCCGGTATGACTTCCATCCAGATTATCAAGGG
>DATLAD010000053.1:0-2231 GCA_035527575.1 Dehalococcoidales bacterium | reverse complement strand
CTGCACGTCGCCGCCAGCCACAAGAACATCTACCTGGAGACGGGCCGCTGGTGGACGGAACTCTACTACAAGGCCTTGAACGACCCCTCCGTCGGCGCCGATAAGCTGATATGGGGCACCGACTGGGGCGCCAGCCTGCCGGTTTACTCACAGTTGAACAGGTACCCGCCAGGCTATACCCGGCAGGACCTCAAGCAGGGAATCCCGCGGCACCAGGTGGATATCTGGGGGTGGAGCCTGAAGCAGATACAGAGGCTGGATATCAACCAGGACGATATGAACCTGATACTGGGCGGCAATGCCGTACGCCTCTACAACCTGAGGACGCCCGGCGGGCTTACCCGGATGTTCAAATTCGTAGATTAAGGCCCGGGTTGCCATCTAATAAGGCTTGTTATAAAAACAGGGATTGACAAAGCCCTGCGAAGAGTCTTCGATGTTCCTATAAATCCTGTTGGGGTCGGCGGCGCTTCCCGCCGACCCATATCTGTTTGGGGTCTACTTTTTCGCGGAGGATGCGCAGTTCTTCTTCGGTGGGAGGGGTGGTCTCCTCAAGCTCCGAAGATATCCTGATGTCCCAGTCTACCCCGGCCTTTATCTGCTCCAGCGTTATCCCCACCCCGCTGTGAATAGACTTAAGTGTCATCTCTCCGTCTTCAAATAAGTAGCAGCCCATGTCTGTTATTACCATAGACGGGCCCGTGCCGGGTATCAGGCCTGCCGCTTCTCTCTGCCCCGGTCTCCCATCCAGATATCCCGGGCAGGTGATAAAATCGACCTTCTCGGGGAACCTCCGTTTGCTCTGCCGCAGCATGGTAATCGTCCGCTGGCAGAAACTCATGACATCGTTGGCGCCGCCGCTTCCCGCCCACCTGTGCACCGGCTTATGGTAATCGCCGACCACGGTATCGTTGACGTTGCCGTACCTGTCTACCTGCCCGGCACCGATAAAACCCGTGCTAATGTAGCCGGCCTGTCCCAGGCAGCTGATATAAAACAGGCCGGTGAGCTGGTCGGACATCGTCTGCGAGCCGAGTGTATCCGTTGCCGCCGGCAGCTCGAAGCTGGTGGTCCTGACGATGCCGTTTTCGATGATGATGGTACAGCCGGGAGCGTGGGTATATTTGGCCAGCAACCCCGAGAGAAAGGGCAGCCCCAGCCCGACATAGACAACGTCATTAGCCCTGATTTGATGGGCCCCGGCGACAACCATCTGGTCGGCGGCGGTATATTCCCCGTTATTGCTATCCTGGTTCATCAATCCACTCCTAATATCCTGTAATAATCGGTTCGCTCATGACAGGATTAATCGATAAATCGTCAAAGTATTTATCACCCTTGATTTCCCGTCTTTTTCTGAGATACTCATCCCAGTCACTCACGCCGTAGACAAATTGCTCCATGTAGGCTTCGTAGCTTTCCTTCGGGCCGGTTTCGGCGTAAAAGCCCCACATGTCGCCGTTATAGCAACCGGCCAGGTGCATGGGGTAAGCGCCCCACGACTGTTCGACGACGGCGCTTACCCGAAAGCCCGGTATGATGGTGCGGTTCGGGTCCCGCCTGATAACGTCAGAGTCGACAATCTTTTCCGTAGTCACGATGACTTTCCTGCTGGCATTGATACCCTCTTTATCGACTCCCGCGCTGCCCCACTTCTGGGCATTCCCTTCGGCATCGGCCCTCTGCACATGAATTATGCCGACATCCGGGACTATCGCCCTGACGGCGCCTATTTTCGCTCCCGTGAAGGGACACTCCACCGTTTTAATGTTCTCATTGTATTGGGGCATATCGGAGCCAATCTGGGACCGGGTTGGAATGAAAGGTATACCCATTTGCCCGGCGGTCAGGGCCAGACTTATCCCGAAGTGAGAGTATTCTTTGAAAACCGGCAACCTGTTCATAGCTTTGGCCTTCGCAATCGCATAGGCGTGCTCGTCCTGTGTCGCGTAGCCGGTGAACATCTTGTCTATCAGGCCTTCACCTACCATGAGATTACAGGTGGCTATCAGACAGCAGACCAGCGAGAGGTGGTCGATTTTCTGCCGCACAATCTCGTGAACCGCCGCCGAGGGCTCCCCGTGCTGCATTCCGGCGATAAACAGCGTATCGCCACCCTGAACAAACCTCGATATCGCCTCTTTCATCGTCATCACTTTACTCATAGGTTATATTCCTTTCAGGAGGGTGATTGTACAGGTATGGGCAAGCACGCCGAAATTTTTACCCCA
>DATLAD010000052.1:0-3732 GCA_035527575.1 Dehalococcoidales bacterium | reverse complement strand
CGGCCTATCCCCTGCACGGCCTGTCGCGGCTGTATGCCGTGCCCTCCGGGCATCGATGTGCCGCGCATCTTCGAAATCTATAACGACGCCATGATGTACGGCGACATCGAGACGGCGAAGTCTCTTTACCGCATAGAGCGGCATGATATCGATAGCTGCAACGAATGCGGCGCCTGCGCCAAAGCCTGCGGCCTGAAAATTCCCATCCAGGACTGGCTTGAAAAAGCGCGCCAGCTGCTGGCTGAGCATAATTGACATCTGGTTGATGGGCTTACCTTATCCCCGCTCCCCTCGTTGATATCTTTTCCCACCCAAATCACCCCGTATCATCTGCAGCTTATCCCGTGGGATTTCCACCACCCCCATGTCATTGCGAGAGGGGGCGAAGCAATCTCTATTAACAGCCTTTGTGATGTATCGCCTTTCCCTAAAAATACTCCCATCCTAAAATAGGGGAGTGCGTAGCGAGAGGGGGATTAAGGGGGAGAGGAAAAAATGGGGAGAGGTTAAAACGGGGTGAGGTAAGGTTGGGGTGAGGTTCAGATAATACCGAAACAACCAGAGCGAACAGAATCGTATCTATAAGAAATTGGTGTAAATTTACCTCTGTGGTATACTGGAAAACAGCCATTAACAATCTTAAGGAGATATTTCTGTATGGAGAAACAATGGTCAGAGTTAAACCGTGAGCAAAAGCGCGAAAAAAGGCTGGAGAACTATCTTTCTCCGCCCGACGTAAAATTCCGTGATGCCAGGGCGGAGAAGTTCTATAAAGAGAGGGCAGGCCGCATGTTGAAGGCCATGATGTGCCAGGAGCCCGACCGGGTGCCCGTAACACTGCCGACCGGTAACTACGCTGCTTATTACGCCGGCTGGAACCTCAAGAAAATGATGTATGATTACAAGGCGCTTCGTGAAGCATGGACCAGGTTCATGAATGACTTTTACGAGGATATGGACGGCCTCATGGGGCCGGGCTTGATATGGTCCGGAAGGGTACTGGAAATCCTCAGGTATAAACCCTATAAATGGCCGGGCCACGGCGTGGGCGACGATGTAAGTACTTACCAGTTCGTGGAAGAGGCGTATATGCGGCCTGACGAATATGATGCTCTTATGAAAGACCCGTCCGACTTCTCGTTCAGGGTGCTGGTGCCCCGTACGATACTTGCCGCCGAGGAGTTGAAAAATTTCCCGCAGCTTCATAATCTGATGGGCATGCCCATGATAATGGCGTTCCCCTTCGCCCGGCCGGAGATGCGGGCCGCTTTCCAGGCACTGATAGACGCCGGGGAAGAGATGGAAAGGTGGCAGAAAGAGATAATGGCTTTTAATATGGATATGGTGGCGGCCGGGTTCCCGGCAAGCCGGGGCGGCCTGGCGGTAGCCCCGTTCGATGTCATCGGCGACTTCCTGAGAGGGACGGAGGGGACAGCTATCGATATGTTCCGACAGCCGGAGAAGCTCCTGGAATGTATCGATATGATTACCGGGCAGACCATTGAAAGGTTGATATCCAATGTCAATGCCGCCGGCGCCTTTTCGGTGAGCTTCCCCTTGCACAAGGGCGACGATACTTTTATGTCGCGCAAGCAATTCGAGAAATTTTACTGGCCCAGCTTGAAGAAGGTCATGGATGCCTTAATCGAAGAGGGCATCATGGTATCCCTGTTCGCCGAAGGAGCGTATAATCAGAGGCTGGAGTATATCGGCGATTTCCCCAAGGGGTGGGTAATGTGGATGTTCGACCAGACCGATATGGCCAATGCCAAGAAGATGGTCGGCAATACGTGCTGTATCTCCGGCAACGTGCCCGCCTCGCTGATGATTACCGGCACGCCGAAAGACGTCAGGGAATGCTGCCGCAAGCTTATCGAGACCTGCGCTCCCGGCGGCGGCTATGTTCTCTCCGGCGGCTGCACGGCAACGGAAACGAAGAATCCGGACAATTTCCGCGCCTTTATGGAAGCCGCCAAAGAATACGGTATGTACAGGTAATCGCGGACAGGCTTAAAAAGGGATAAGAGAAAACCGGAGAGGTGGTCGAAGATGTTCAAAGTGAGATGCAAGCTTATTTCTTTCGAAGCTGACGAGTCGAAATATCCCTGCCACTTTAACTATAAAATCGGTGACGAGTTCTATTATGACGGCGTGCACTTCACCGGCCGGGTATGCCCGGGATTACTGGCTTCGATGATGCCCGTTATTCACGGCATTTACCTCCTGGGAAACAAATATTCCGAGAACGTCATGTACCTGTATCGCGGTCATGATGCCAGAGACCCCGGTATGGCTGAATACGATGGCGCGGGATTCCGCCCTGTGCCGATGCCGGCGGAAGGCGACGCCGGAAAATCCGATGATGCGCTGCGGGCTGAAACCAGGACCGGAAAGGCAAAGGGAGGACATTTTTTGTGCGGCGACCACCGGACACTGGCCCATTTCGCCTGTGAAGCGGTCGACTTAAGCGATAGCGATTATGCTCAGCCCTTTTATAGAAGGGAGATTGCCATACTCGAAAAAATAGAGAAGGAAGCCGGGATTAAAGTCGATGAGATACTTGATAGATTCACTGACTTCGAGAGAGATAAAATTTCGCCGCCGCTGACTCCCGTTTTGCTGGGAGTCCTGCTGGAGGCGCTGGCCGATATGAATTATATCGAAATTAGCGATGGCGGGGCGTATACCACCGGGAAAGAACCGCCGAGCCGACCCAAAATCGGATAATATCATTGACAGGTAAACTAAGAGGAAGGGTCAATAATGGCTTGCGCAGTTGCCGGGACTAACTCTAAACGTCAGGTTGCTTAATATCTTCGCTGCCTGCCGCCGCCGCCCGACCTGCCGCCGCCGCTGCCGTAGCTGCCGCCCCTTCTGTCGCCGTATGAACCGCCACCCCGGTTTTCCGTGCGGGGACGGGACTCATTAACCACGATGGTCCGGTCTTTCAGCGTTTTACCGTTAAGCCCCGCAATAGCGGCTTCGGCCTCGGATTTTGCCGCCATTTCCACGAAGGCAAAGCCCCTGGGTCGCCCGCTGAATTTATCGGAGGGAATAGCCACGGATTCCACCTTTCCAAAGGTGCCGAATTCCGCCGACAGTTCATCCTCGGTAACATCGTAGGATAGATTGCCCACATAGATTTTCATAATTTGCCCCCTCTTTATCCCGGATTTTATCCCTGCCCCGTTTAATATTCCTGACGCCGCTTTCTTCTGGCGTTGTTCTTAGCTTTTATTCGGGCGGCTTCGCTCTTGGGTACGAAGTAACGATTGGCTTTTACTTCCCGTAAAACGCCGCTCATCTGCATCATTCTCTGGAAGCGGCGCAGTAATGATTCCTGTGATTCACCTTCATTAATCGATACGTCTAATGACAAAA
The DNA here is from genome assembly GCA_035527575.1 of Dehalococcoidales bacterium. Lineage (GTDB taxonomy): Bacteria > Chloroflexota > Dehalococcoidia > Dehalococcoidales > RBG-16-60-22 > JAFGPF01. Next base: position 351 of record DATLAD010000052.1, on the reverse strand, counting down.
CGCACCTTTGCCGGGCCGCATCCGGGCCGGTAACCCGACCCGGACACGACTCATGGCTTAACCTCTCTTATCTACTCGGTCTTACTTTACGATAGCAATCGCTGCAGTAAACCGGCTTATCACCGCGGGGTTGAAACGGGACTTCAGTGCTTTTGCCGCATTCGGAACAGGTTGCCGGGAACATCTGGCGCGGGGCGCCGTAGCTGCTGTTACCGTAGCGTTCTGATTTCCTTGCCTGACGGCATTCCGGGCAGCGCTTCGGCTCGTTGGTGTAGCCTTTTGACTGGAAGAACTCCTGGTCTTCGGCACTGAACGTGAACGTGGTGCCGCAGTCGGAGCATTGAAGTGACT
>DATLAD010000051.1:0-13582 GCA_035527575.1 Dehalococcoidales bacterium | reverse complement strand
AGCGCATAATGTCCCCATTTTTAAAATAGAATACAAAGCGCAGCCACGCGCCGCCCTCGGCTTCAGCTTCCTGCCCACCCTCGGCGTCCTGCAAAAGCTCGGCTTCCTGAAAGACAAATCGGCGGACGTTGCCGAAACGGTACAGGTCTTAGAAAAGCTGTCCGCAAAACTGGACGAGAAATCTCCGTTATCCGCCAACCCCGCCAAGCAACTGGCGCAACGACTCTACGGCTGCCTGTCGGTGATTTACGGCGCCGGTATTGCCGCCGAGGCGGCGCATCGCTGGAAGACCCAGATTAACGAAAACGGGAAGGCCTGGGCTTTCTATGAAATATTCCCGGAACTCAATCATAACGCTACTGTCGGCTACCCGTTCCCGCCGGAGATAGCGCAGAAAATCAGGGTCATCCTGCTGCGCTCTCCGCTGTTTAACGAGCGAGTCAAACTACGCTACGATGTTACCTGCGAGCTTCTCAAGCGCGCCGGGGTGGCTTACGAGTTCGTTGACAGCGAGGGGAAAAGCGCCCTGAGCCAGATGATGAGCCTGGTGATTACGGGCGACTTTACCAGCTACTACCTGGCTATTCTCTATGGCGTCGACCCCTCTCCCGTAGAAGTCATCAACTATCTGAAGGACCAGCTGGCAAAAGGGTAGGAAAAAAAATAACTGGAAGCATGGAAAAACCACGCTTCCAGCCTATTAACTCTCTTTTTCTCCCGTGAGCTTTTAACGCTTGGTGTACTGAGGTGCCTTGCGGGCCCGTTTGAGGCCGGGTTTCTTGCGCTCTTTGGCCCGGGCGTCACGCGTCAGTAGACCCTGCTGGCGCAGTATGGGTTTGTAGCGCTCGTCGGCCCTCACCAGGGCGCGGGAAATCCCGTGAGCGATAGCGCCGCTCTGGCCGGTAACGCCGCCCCCCTCCACCTTGATGACTGCATTATACTTGTCCATACTCTCGGTGGTGATGAACGGCTGGACGATAACCCGCTGATGCTCCAGAGTCGGGAACCGTTCTTCGTACGGCATGCCGTCCACGATGATGGCACCGTTCCCCGCCGTCAGCTTTACCTGCGCTACTGCCGTCTTCCGGCGGCCTGTCCCGTAAAAATAGCTCTTTTTATCCATATAAGCCCTGTCCTCTTACTTTGCTTCCTTCTTCGTATCGGTCTTAATCTGCGAGATGTGCGGATGTTCCGCACCGGCATAGACCCGCAGTCTTTTCTTCATCCGGGCGCCCAGCCGTGTGTGGGGCAACATCCCGTTGACCGAATGCTCGAAAGCCCGCGTCGGCTGTTCCTGCATCATCTTCTCCAGGGAAATGCTCTTGAACCCCCCGGGATATCCCGAATGGCGGTAATACATTTTTTGCTGGGCCTTTTTGCCGGTGACACGCACCTTATCGGCATTGATTACCACGACAAAGTCCCCCGTATCCTGGCTGGGAGTATAGATAGGCTTGTGTTTTCCCATCAGCAGGCGGGCTATCTGTATGGACAGCCTGCCCAGGGTCTTATCGGCGGCATCAATCACATGCCAGTCTCGTTCGATGTCAGCCGGTTTGGCGATATAAGTCTTCATTGTGCATCTCCCTCGAAGGGACCCGGATAGTTCACTCGCATCAGGCACAGTCCGTTGGCCGGCGCGGTTGGTCCGGCGAGGCCGGGGGTCTTCGCTTCGACCAGGCTGTAAAACTCGTCGACCGACATCTTACCCTGGCCGACCCTGATTAACGACCCTACCGTATTGCGTACCTGATGGGGCAGAAAAGAATTGGCTACCATATCCAGAACAATCATGTCCCCGTCCTGCGTTATTTCAGCTTTAAATACATTCCGTAACGTTATCTTTCTTCGGGCGGTCTCGGCGCTGGAAACGAAGGAAGCGAAGTCGTGCTTGCCGACGAGCGCCTGGCAGGCCCGGTTCATCGCCTCGATATCCAGTTCACCATCAACCCGGCAGGAAAATCCCTGCCGTATCGGAGAACGCGTCCGGCTGTTCAATATATAATATTTATACTCCCGGCTGACAGCCCCGCGCCTGACGTCGAAGCCGTCATTTACCCTGTAGGCTTCTTTCACCGCAATATCCCCGGGTAGATAGTGATTCAGGCCGTCGATAAAGGACTTCAAAGGCAAAGTAGACCCCGTCATGAAGCTGACAACCTGCCCCCTGGCATGAACGCCGGCATCGGTGCGGCTGGCTGCCTTTATCCTTGTCCTTTCTCCGGTTAGCTTTTTCAATGCTTTCTCTATCTCCCCCTGAATCGTCGTTGCGTTGGCCTGCCACTGGGAGCCGTGATAATTGGTGCCGTCATATTCCAGAATCAGCACCACCGTGCTCGTTGCCGGGTCTGCAACCATCATCACCCTCAAACCGATAGCATCGGGGCACCGCTATTTGACCAGCTCCAGCTGGACCATAGGGGCGCCATCGCCCAGCCTGGGCTCCAGCTTGACAAGGCGGGTATAGCCCCCGGGCCGTTCTTTATACCTTGGTCCCAGCTCAGCGAATATCTTCTCGGTGACTTTTTTATCCGTGATAAATGACAGAGCCTGGCGATAGGAGTGAAGCCCGCTCCTCTTGCCAAGGGTAATCATCTTCTCGGCCATACCGCGTATTTCCTTGGCTTTCGCCTCGGTAGTAACAATTTTCTCATGTTTCAGCAGGTCCGTAACCAGGTTGCGGTACATTGCGCGCCGGTGACCGGTAGCCCTGCCGAGATGTCTGCCAGCTATCTTATGCTTCATGTCTGTGGCTCTCCGTGCTCAGATTCTTCTTCATCAGGTTATTTCATTTTCGGCAGTATCACCGGCCTCTTCACTTTCGGCAGCTTTGGCCGCCTTTCCTCCGCCTTTTTCCTTGGGCTGACTTTCTTCTCCCTCTTCCGTCTCGGTTTCGACCTTAGGATTGAGCGATAGCCCTATCGAGGCGAGACGGTCCTCTATCTCCTGGTAGGACTTCTGCCCGAAATTCCTCAGCTTGAGCAGCTCCTTGGTCCCCTTGCCGATGAGTTCGCCCACGGTGGTTATATTGCTGCGTCTCAGACAGTTCATGGTGCGTACCGAGAGGTCCAGCTGCTCTACGGGCATATTATATTTCTCGTCGGGTATGGACATGCGGATAAGCCGCTCTTCGGCCTTCATCTGGGATATCTTGACGTATTCGACGAAGGGCGTGAGTTGTTCTATTAAAATGCTGGCGGTGCGGCTCACCGCATCTATCGGCGATGTGGTTCCATCCGTCCAGATATTCAGGCACAAGCGCTCGCGGCTGGTCTCCCGCCCGAGGTGAGTCGGCTCGACGGTGTAGTTTACCTTCCGTATCGGCGTAAAAATGGCGTCGACAGGAATCGTTCCCACCGGCATGTTATCGGTGGATTCGGCGATCCGGAAGCCTGTCCCCAGTTCCACGTCGAACTCTACGTACAGCCTGTTGCCGGGGTTGCTGATGGTCACCAGGCAGAGTTCCGGATTCGTAATCTCGAAATCTGCCGATGGTTTAATATCGGACGCGCAAACACGGCCCTCGCCTTCGTATTCCAGTATCAGCGTACCACCACGGTCGGAGAGGGGCTTCAGCCTCAGCTCTTTGACATTGAGGAGAAACTCCGTGACATCTTCCTTGGCATTGGGGATAACCGTGAACTCATGCTGGACTCCTTCGATTCTCACCTGAGTTATGGCTGCACCGGGAAGATAGCCGAGCAGCACACGGCGCAAGGAGTTGCCCAGAGTTATACCGAACCCCTTCTCCAGTGGTTCGGCAACGAACCGCCCGAAATTATCGGCTTGTTCGGTACATTCAATTTTTGGGACTAATAGTCCAGCCAATAAATTACCTCCTTATCAGTTACGCTACCGCGAGTAGTACTCGATGACCGCCTTACCGTCGAACCTGGAATCAATCTCTTCGGGAGTGGGCAGAGTTAAAATCTGCCCGACCATGTTCTGCCTGTCCAGGCTCAGCCAGTTCAGGACGGTCTTGGATTCGATTTCCTGAGCCAGCAGTTTATAATACTCGGTCTTCTGGCTGCCCTCGCGCCAGCTGATGGTATCACCTTCTTTAATCAGGGCGGAAGGGATATTGGTTTTGCGTCCATTCAACATGATATGCCCGTGCCGTACCAGCTGACGGGCCTGGGGGCGTGAATCGGCAAAGCCCAGTCGAAATACCACGTTATCCAAACGTCTCTCCAGCAGCACCAGAAGATTTTCCCCGGTAATGCCCGCCTGTTTCATGGCCAGTGTAAAAGTCTTGTGGAACTGCCTCTCCAGGGTCCCGTAGGTATAGCGGGCTTTTTGCTTCTCTCGGAGCTGCAAGGCGCGGTCGGAAAATCTCCGCCGTCGCCGGCTGGTCCCTTGCCCCGGTGGTTTCGGTCGTTTGTCAACAGCGCATTTAGGCGTAAAGCAACGGGCGCCTTTCAATAAAAGCTTCTCACCACTGCGCCGACATAAACGGCAAACTGCTCCTGTATATCTTGCCATGTTTTTCCCCTTTTAGACCCTTCTCCTCTTGGGAGGGCGGCAGCCGGCATGCGGGATAGGCGTTACGTCCCTGATTCCGGTAATATAAAGGCCGGAACCCTGCAGGGAGCGTATCGCCGCCTCGCGGCCGCTGCCCGGACCCTTGATATATACTTCCACCTGACGCAGGCCGTGTACCATAGCTTTCCGGGCGGCATCACGGGCTGCCATCTGAGCCGCATAAGGCGTGCCTTTACGGGAACCCTTGAACCCGGCCGTTCCGGAGCTTCCCCAGGCCAGGGCATTCCCCTGCGGGTCGGTAAGGGTTACAATGGTATTGTTAAAGCTGGACTGAATGTAAGCCCTGCCAGTAGGAACCGCTTTCCGTTCCCGCCTCCTTGTTTTAGTTTTTCTCTTCTGTGGCACCCTGTCCTCCTTGTCGGCTCACTTATTATTTCTTCGCCATGCCGCGCTTCTGGCCCCGGCCGGCTACTGTCTTGCGTACACCCCGCTTGGTGCGGGCATTGGTCCGCGTTCTCTGGCCTCTTGCCGGCAGGCCGTGGCGGTGCCGGAGCCCGCGGTAGCTGCCGATTTCAATAAGGCGCTTGATATTGAAATTGATTTCTTTTCTGAGTTCGCCCTCGACACGGTACTGCTTATCGATAATTTCACGGAGCTTATTGACCTCATCCTCGGTAAGGTCTTTTACCTTTACATCGGGTATGATATTCGCCTGAGCCAGAATCTTGTAGCTCTGCGCGCGGCCGATGCCGTAAATGTACTGCAGCGATACCCATGCCTGCTTGTTTACCGGTATATCTACTCCAGAGATACGTGGCATTTACTTCCTCCTTGCTCCCCGGGCATTACCCCTGCCTCTGCTTGTGCTTCGGGTTGGTGCAAATAATTCTGACCACCCCACGGCGCTTCACCACCTTGCATTTTTCACATATAACTTTAACTGAAGCTCTAACTTTCATGATTCAAACCTTTATTTTACTTGAGCCGGTAGGTAATTCTACCACGTTTCAGGTCGTAAGGGGAGAGCTCTATTAAAACCTTATCGCCGGGTAAGACCCTGATATAGTGCATCCTTATCTTGCCCGAAATATGGGCCAGCACTTCGTGCCCGTTGGGGAGTTCGACGCGAAACATGGCATTGGGTAGAGCCTCGATTACCGTCCCCTCAACCTCTATGGCCTCTTTTTTAGGCATAAACTACCCTCGTCAATACCTCCGGTTCATTATTATCAATAGCAATGGTATGCTCAAAGTGCGCCGACAGGCTACCATCGGCGGTGAGCACCGTCCAGTGGTCATCAGCTTCCATGGTATGCCAGTCGCCAACGTTCAACATAGGTTCGAGGGCGAGGGTCATACCTTTTTTCAGCACCGGGCCCGTTCCCGGCTGCAGACCATACGGCGGCTCGGTACAGTTGGGTATCTGAGGGTCCTCGTGCAGTTTCCGGCCGATGCCGTGGCCGGTATATACACGTACTACCGAGTATCCTTTTGATTCAGCGTATTTCTGAATGGCCGCTGAAACATCGCCGAGTTTTGCACCGGCGCACGCTGCCGCAATGCCCTGCTCCAGGGCATCACGGGTCGTTTCAATAAGGCGCTTTGCTGCCGGGCTTACCTCACCCACAGGAACGGTTACGGCGGCATCACCGTGGAAACCGTGATAAACAGCGCCGAAATCGAGGGAAACGATATCACCTTCTTTCAGGACCTTATCCCCCGGAATGCCGTGCACTATCTCATTGTTCACGGACACGCAGACAGTAGCCGGATAGCCTCTGTAGTTTTTAAACGAAGACCCGGCTCCCAGTCTTTCCAGCTCTCTTACGGCGATGATATCCAGTTCTTTAGTTTTCATTCCCGGTTTTATCTGCTCACTTAATATTTCCAATATTTCAGCCACAATCCTGCCGGCCTGCCGCATGGCGGCAATTTCTTCATCAGATTTAATAATTATACCCATCCGGTGACATCCCCCTGGCGCAGGGCGGCTGCTATCCTCCTGTTTACTTCAGCCGCACCACCCTCGCCGTCTATCTCCAGCAGCTTTCCCGCCTTCTTATAGTAATCGATAAGTGGGGACGTCTCTGCAAAATAAACCACCAGTCTCTTTTTAACCGTCTCGACGTTATCGTCGGCGCGCTGGTAAAGCTCGCTGCCGCAGCGGTCGCACTTGCCCTTCACTTTGGGCGGTGAATCGACCTCGTGGTAGGGTGCCTGGCATTTTCGGCAAATCCAGCGCCCGCTCAGCCTCTTTAAAAGCTCCACTTCCGATACTTTTATATATGCCACCCTATCGATAGCCTTCGATTGCAGCTTCAGGGCCTTGTCCAGCGCTTTCGCCTGCTGTATATTCCTGGGAAAGCCATCGAGAATCGCTCCGTTTTTACAGTCCGGAGCGCCCAGCCTCTCCAGCACCATCTGTATCGTTATTTCGTCGGGAACCAGCTGCCCCTTCTCCATGTACACCTTGGCCTTTTTACCCAGTTCGGTCTCCTGTGCCAGCGCCTGGCGAAACAGGTCGCCGGAGGCTACCTGCACCAGCTTCTTTTCCTCCGCCAGCATCACGGCCTGTGTACCTTTCCCCGCGCCGGGGGCTCCCAAAAGAATAATATACACCTTTACTCCTATTTAATAAAGCCTTCGTAGCGCCGCATGACCAGCTGCGCCTCAAGCTGTTTCATCGTGTCCAGAACAACGCCCACCACGATAAGCATACCCAGGGAGGACAGCTGTATCTGCTGGACGTTGGTCACCGTCCTTGCCAGGAAAGGCATCACCGCCACAAAGGCCAGGAAGAGCGCTCCTGCCCACGTTATCCGGTTGATGACCCCGCTGAGGTAGGAGGCGGTGTTTTTCCCCGGCCTTATGCCGGGAATAAAGCCCCCCTGCTTCTGCAGGGTGCCGGGCAGGTCCTGCTGCTGATAGGTGACCATGGTATAAAAGAAGGTAAAACCTACCGCCAAAAGGAAGTAGAAAATCCAGTAGAACGCACCGACCGGCAGGGCGGTACTGGGACTGAACCAGCGTACAATCGTATCGGCGAAGCCCGGCGTATTCGGGTTGGCGAAGTAGCTGGCGACGATTCCCGGGAAAAGCACCACCGACATAGCGAAGATGAGCGGTATCATGCCGGAGCTGTTCACCCGCATCGGGATATGCGTTGTCCCGGATTGACGATACATGCGGCCGCCGCGAAAGACACTACGGGCATACTGCACCGGGATGCGGCGGTGGGCCTCGGTAAAAATAACAATAAGAATGATGGTAATGAGAACGATAGCAATGTAGACAACCAGTCCCATGGGATTTCCCTTGGCCAGGAAACCCTGCTGAATCATCTGCGGGTAGCCGGCGACGATACCACCGAAGATTATTATGGAGATGCCGTTGCCGATACCGTACTCGGTAATAAGCTCTCCCAGCCAGACCAGAAAGACGGTACCGGCTATTAACGATGCCACCATTGCGACGGTGGGCAGGGGGTCGGCGCTGCTGACGGCCCCCGCGCGCTGGAGCAGGACCAGCTGCCCGTAGCCGGAAAGGCCGGCCAGGGGTATCGTCAGCCAGTGGGTAATCATATTAATCTTGTTTCTGCCGGATTCCCCTTCCTGCGATAGGGCTTGCAGTCGCGGGATAACCGGCACCATGAGTATCATGATAATAGAAGCCGTAATATAGGGATAAACGCCCATAGACGCCACGCTGAACTGCTTCATGGCGCCGCCGCTGAACAGGTCGAGCATGCCCAGCAGGGCGTTGCTTTCAAATAACTGACGCAGGGCTTCCAGGTTCACACCCGGCAGGGGCACGTGAGCTATAAACCGGAAAACTACCAGAATACCTACGGTAATCAGGATTCGGCGCCGGAGGTCGGGCAGGCTGAAAGCATCGAGCATAGCCTGCAGTAGTCTGGGTCTACTCGGCCTTTGCCGCATGCTCTACCTCCTCAACTGTGCCGCCGGCTGCCTCTATCTTGGCCTTGGCTGAGGCCGAGAATTTATGCGCCCTGACTTTAAGGGAGCGGTCGATATCGCCGTCACCCAGAATTTTAATCGGGTTCTTCAGCGATTTTACAATACCTGCCGCCAGCATTTGCTCCGGGGTAACCTCGCTGCCGGCGTCGAACGCGTTGAGCGCGCCGACCTTGACGGTGCTGTACTCCGTCCGGAAGATATTGGTGAAGCCGCGCTTCCTGGGCAGGCGCTTGATTAAGGGCAGCTGACCTCCCTCGAAGCCGGGACGCATCTTATAGCCGGCACGGGACTTCTGCCCCTTGCAGCCGCGTCCGGAATAGGTGCCGTGTCCGCTGCCGTCGCCGCGGCCTACCCGCTTGCTGGCTCTCCGGGAACCGGGTGCTGGGGCGATATTATTTTGTTTGACCAATCTCTTCCTCCACTTTAACCAGGTGTCTTACCTTGTTAATCATGCCTCGAATGGAGTTCGTATCTTCATGGACAACGCTCTGATTCAGCCGGTGAAAACCCAGCGCTTTCAGTGTCCTTTTCTGGCTTTCCTCATAGCCGATGCCGCTTTTAATCCAGGTTACTCTTAATTTACTCACTGGCCGGCGCCTCCCCCGCGCTCACGGTCCCCTTGCGTTTGGCTATCTCATCCTTCGGGATTTTCAACTCGCTGAGGGCCCGCATGGTCGCCTTGGCGACGTTTATATGGTTGGACGTGCCGAGTGATTTCGTCAGGATATCCTTGATTCCCGCAGCCTCCAGTACCGCCCGGATGCTGCCGCCGGCAATAACGCCGGTGCCCGGCGCCGCCGGTTTCAACAGGACCGTGGCGGCCCCGAAGTTTGCCGTGATTTGGTGCGGAATGGTGCTGCCGATTAACGGCACGTTAATTAAATTCTTCCTCGCCTTAGCTCCGCCTTTACTTATGGCGGCGGGTACCTCGTTGGCCTTGCCGATGCCCAGCCCGACATGCCCTTCGCCGTCGCCGGTTACTACCAGGGCGCTGAACCGCAGGCGTTTACCGCCTTTCATCACCTTGGCGACGCGGTTGACGTCGATAAGTTTATCGTTCAGGTTTAGTTCGACCGGGTCAATTCGACTTAATGGTTGTTTCATCAGACCTGCATCGTCCTCTCTTAGAACTTAAGCCCACCCTTCCGGGCTGCATCCGCCAGCGCTTTTACGCGGCCATGATACTTAAAGCCGCCGCGGTCAAAGGCCACCTGGCTTATTCCTTTATCGGTGGCGCGCTTGGCCAGCAGCAAACCGACCAATTCCGCCCGGCCGGTCTTTGATTTACCTTTCAAATCCTTTGCTATCTCCGTATCGAGGCTGGAGGCGGAGACCAGCGTATGCCCCTGTGAATCATCAATCACCTGGGCGTAAATTTGGTTCAGGCTGCGGAAAACGCTCAACCGGGGTTTGGAACCGTTGCCGCTTACCTTCTGCCTGACTCTATAATGTCTTCTGCTGCGTGCTTCTCTGGTAGTAGATTTTCTCATGTTTACTTCCTGCCAACGACCTTACCGGCCTTGCCCGGTTTAAGATGGACCACTTCTCCGGCGTATCTGATGCCCTTGCCTTTATAAGCATCGGGGGGGCGGATGGCCCTGATTTCTGCCGCCATCTCGCCGACGTCTTCCCTGTTAATACCGCTGACCTTAATCCGGTTGTTTCCTTCCACGGATAGGGTTATTCCGGGCAGGGGAATTACCTCCACCGGGTGCGAAAAGCCGATGCGGATGACCAGTTTTTCACCTACCTTCTCGGCGCGATAGCCCACCCCGACTATTTCCAGCGTTTTCTCAAAGCCTTTGGACACCCCCTCCACCATGTTTGCCAGGAGGCTCCGTGTCAGCCCGTGGTAGGCGCGGTGCTTTTTGCTCTCGCTCGGCCGGGCAACGGTCAGGGTATTACCCTCCAGGTTGATGAGCATTTCCGTGGGAAGAGAGCGGCTGAGCTCGCCTTTGGGGCCCTTGACGGTAACGCTCTCCCCCTCTATATTCACCGTCACCCCTGACGGTACGGCTATCGGCATTTTTCCTATTCTAGACATCTATCACTCCAGAGGTGGTTTACCACACATAACATAGTAATTCGCCGCCGGAATCCTGGCGCCAGGCTTGTTGCCCCGTTCTGAGACCGCCGGAAGTAGAGACAATCGCAATACCCAGGCCGCCGTAAACGCGCGGGATTTCCTTCTTCTGTACGTATACCCTCAATCCCGGCTTGCTGACACGCTTCAGTCCCGTGATGACCGGCTTATCATCCATATATCTGAGTTGTATTTTAATTTCCCGGTGCGGCTTGCCCTTGACTACCTCGTAATCGGTAATGAAACCTTCCTCCTTGAGGATTCTGGCAATCGAAAGCTTAATCTTGGAGGCAGGCATCAGCACGCTATCGTGCCGCACCATGATGGCATTTCTTATCCGGGTTAACATATCAGCAATTGGATCTGTGACTGTCATACCTAATATATTCCTTCTTTAGTTTACCAGCTAGATTTTCTTACCCCCGGGAGCTGGGCTTGCAGCGCCAGTGTCCGGAAGCATATCCGGCACATGCCGAACTTGCGTATATAGGCGCGGGGCCGCCCGCACAGTTTACACCGGTTGCGCTGCCGCACCTTGTACTTGGGCGAACGTCCGGCCTTTATTACCATTGACTTCTTGGCCATAACTAACTCACTCCATCCTTGGCGAAGGGCATCCCCAGCAATTCGAGCAGGTGTTTGCCGTCTTCGTCTTTATCAGCCGTGGTGATAATGGATATTTCCATTCCTCTTACTTTATCAATTTTGTCATATTCTATTTCAGGGAACAGTATTTGTTCCTTGAGCCCCAGCGTATAATTACCGCGGCCGTCAAATGAGTCCGGGGAGACTCCCTGGAACTCGTGCATGCGGGGCAGAACCGCATTCACCAGCTTATCGAGGAAGTCATACATGCGCTCGCCCCGGAGGGTTACCTTCAGGCCGATGGGCATACCCGTCCTCAACCGGAAGGCGGCGATGGATTTTCTGGCGCGGGTAGTCACGGCGTGCTGTCCGGCGATGGCTACCAGGTCCTGTTCCGCCGCTTCCAGTGCTTTAGCATTGGAAATAGCTTCGCCCAGGCCGATGTTGAGCACGACTTTCTCAAGGCGTGGCACCTGCATGATGTTCTTGTACCCGCAAATCTCCATCAGGCGGGGTACAACCTCTTTGCGGTATTTATCTTTCAATCTGGCCATTTAATCAATCACCTCGCCGCAGGCACGGCAGATTCTTACCCTGCGCCCGTCTTCAAGCTTCCGAAAGCCGATGCGCCCCGGCTTGTTGCATTTATCACAGAGCAGCATGACATTGGAAATATTGATAGGCGCTTCCAGGTCGATGATGCCGGCCTGCCTGACGGCGCCTCTGGCTTTTGAATGCTTTTTAATAAAATTGATACCTTCAACTATTAACTGCTGCTTCTTGGGATGGGCAAAACGGACCTTGCCTTTTTTGCCCTTATCCTTGCCGACAATAACCAGTATGGTATCGTTTTTCCTTATTTTCATCTTCTTTCTACCTTTATAAAACCTCTGGCGCCAGAGAAATAATCTTGGTGTAGTTCTTATCCCGCAGTTCCCTGGCTACCGGACCGAAGATGCGGGTCCCTTTGGGTTCGTTTTTATCCGTCAGGATTACTGCTGCATTTTCATCGAATTTTATATAAGAGCCATCGGGGCGCCGGTGGGGGTGGGCGGTACGAACAACGACAGCCCGTACGACGTCGCCTTTCTTCGTGCCGGCGTTCGGTATGGCACGCTTGACGGAAGCCACGATAATATCTCCAACGTAAGCATATTTCCTGTGGGTGCCGCCGAGCACGTTGATGCACATAATTTCGCGGGCGCCCGTGTTATCTGCTACCTTGAGCCTGGTCTGCATCTGAATCATGTCTGTTTCACCAAAAATCCTAGTTTGTTATCTCCTGCGGCTTAATATCCGCAACTTCTCCCTTGGTTACTATCTCTGCCACCCGCCATCTCTTCAGTTTTGAGGTCGGGCGGGTTTCTACAATCCTCACCGTGTCGCCGATTTTACTCTGGTTCTTTTCATCGTGAGCGTAGTATTTAACGACTCTCCTGATGGTCTTCTTGTAAAGCGGATGACGCTTGGGCGTATCTACTTCGACAACCACCGTCTTATCCATTTTGTCGCTCACAACCTTGCCGAACCTGGTCTTGCGCTTTTCTTCCATAATATCCTAACCTACCTTATACCCAGTTCTCTTTCCGTAAGCAGGGTCTTCAGTCGAGCAATCTTCTTCTTAACCCTTCGCACCTCGCGGTGATTCACCAGTTGCTTGGTGGACAGTCGAAAGCGCAGGTTAAAGAGCTCCTGGTGAGTTTCTTCCAGTTGCTTTTTTAAATCGTCGGTGCTGAGGTCTCTAAATTCCTTCAAAATCGCCATATCGCTCCCTACTTTGCCGATTCGCCACTCGTGGTGAGGCTTTCTCTCAAAACGAACCGGGTCTTTATCGGTAGTTTGTGTGATGCCAGGCGTATCGCCTCCTTGGCCACCTTTTCACCGACTCCCGCCATCTCAAACATTATTTTTCCGGCTCTGACCACGGCTACCCAGTGGTCCGGGGGACCTTTACCGCTGCCCATGCGGGTCTCCGCCGCCTTCTTGCTGACCGGTTTGTCCGGGAAGATGCGTATCCATACCTTACCGCCACGGCGGATATGGCGGGTAATGGCACGCCGGGCCGCCTCAATCTGGGCACTGGTTAACCAGGCCGACTCCAGCGCCTGGAGACCATAATCGCCGAAATCGATGACATTGCCCGAATTGGCTTTGCCACGGCGGCGTCCCCTCTGCGCCTTTCGATATTTTACACGCTTAGGCTGCTGCATCCTTGGCCTCTTCCTCCTCTTGTGTTACATCCGGTGCTGGCTCGGTAGCCTTTGCTTTGGTTGCCTTCTTCGCCTTGGGCTTGGCCGGTTTTTCTTCTTCCGGTTCTTTATCTTCAGCTGGCTTGGCCTCTTCTTCAGCCTCGGCAACCGGGGCTGCCTTGGCTGTCGCCTTAGCCGGTTTTTCTTTCGGTTCGGCAACCGGGGCTGCCTTGGCTGTCGCCGTAGACGGTTTTTCTTTCGGTTCG
>DATLAD010000050.1:0-2651 GCA_035527575.1 Dehalococcoidales bacterium | reverse complement strand
TTATGACACCTATCCACTAACTATATAACTACTCAATTCCCTTAATCAACCTCTTGATTCCAGTCAAGGTGAATACGTGTCTAAAATAGCGTAAGAAACAGCCATATAGTTAAAATATGCTCCAGCGGTTGAAAACAAATTACGCATTGCCTTAGAATACTTTTAATACTGGCTATCGGCAGTTAAAGTTGTTGACGAAGAGCGGAGACATACCGGATTAAAGTGCCATGGCAATATAGAAGGGCAGTAGCGGGTAAATCAACCAGGTAAATAACGAGTCAAGGATGTTTTGTGAAACCAGGAGTGAAATTGAGAAACGTTAAGGAGGGGAAGCAATGAGATTAAAAGACAAAGTAGCCATAGTTACCGGTGGTGGGATAGGCATAGGTGAGGCTATTTCTTATGCATTTGCCTCTGAGGGCGCGGCATTAGTTATCGCCGCCCGTACTCTTTCTAGGTTGGAAAATGTAGCTGAAGACATTAAATCTAGAGGCGGGATGGTAAAAGTGGTACAAACCGACGTTTCTAACGAAAAGCAGGTACTGCACATGGTAGCTGAGACCCTCAAGGAGTATGGCCAGATTGATATATTGGTTAATAATAGCGGCATTACTGGGCCTACTGCCAACATAGTCGATATGGAGCTGGACAAATGGAATGAAGTATTGGCAGTAAACCTGACTGGAGCGATGCTTTGTTCAAGGGAAGTATTGAAAGACATGATGGCACGAAAGAGCGGCAATATTATTAATATAAGTTCTGAAGGAGGAAGGTCGGGTTTCCCGATGAGAAGCCCATACTGTGTATCCAAGATGGGTATTATTGGCCTTACCGAAACGATGGCCATTGAAGTAGGGGAGTACAATATCCGCGTGAACTGTATCAGCCCGGCCGCAATAAAGGGCGACCGTATCCTCAACGCCGCCAAAGCCAAAGCTGCGGCACTTGGTATTGACCGTGAGGAAGTACTGGCAAGGCTAATCAGAGACTTTTCTCTCAAGAGGTTAATTGAGCCATCAGAGGTTGCGGCAGCCGCTGTTTTCCTGGCCTCAGATGAATCAAGCGCCATAACCGGTCATACGTTGGTAGTAAACTGCGGGATGCATATTTCGCACTATTAAGAGATTCAATACCCATAGTGTTTATGCTATGCTATTTTTGCAGGCTAATTTTTATCGAAAATACTGTATGTTACAAATATGGTATACAATATAAATCAATAGTTTAATTCAGCAAGAAAACTGTATTGAGGTGGTACCATGAAAAATGCAAAGCTCAGAACCATGGGGGAACAGTTTGGCCGCCGTTCCTGGGCGGAACCCTGGAAAATCAAAATGGTAGAACCAATCCGAATGACTAGTCGACAGGAGCGGGAAAAGGCTTTGGAAGAAGCGGCTTATAACACCTTTCTGCTGCGCTCTGAGCATGTATACATAGATTTACTTACCGACAGTGGCACAGGCGCCATGAGTGACCGGCAGTGGGCCGGCATAATGTTGGGTGACGAGGCTTACGCGGGCAGTCGAAACTTTTTTCACCTGGAAGAGGCGGTCCGTAAATACTATGGTTATCGTTACATGGTGCCCACCCATCAAGGACGCGGCGCCGAGCATTTGATTAGTCAAGCATTGATAAAACCCGGCCAGTACGTGCCCGGTAACATGTATTTTACGACTACCAGACTGCACCAGGAACTGGCTGGAGGCACGTTTGTCGATGTAATCATTGACGAGGCGCATGACCCGGCTAACCTACACCCTTTTAAAGGCAATGTAGACTTGGATAAATTAGAGGCACTAATAAAGCGTGTCGGTGCTGAGAAAATCCCCTATGTCAGCTTGGCAGGAACCGTAAACATGGCGGGAGGCCAGCCGGTGAGTATGGCTAACTTACGGGAACTAAGGGAACTGTGTGACCGTTTCGGTATCCCTATCTATCTTGATGCCACCCGCATGGTGGAGAACGCTTTCTTTATCCAGGAGCGAGAAGAAGGATATGAAGACAAATCGATTGCCACCATTCTTAAAGAATTTTGCAGTTTCACCGATGGTGCCTGGATGAGTGCTAAGAAAGACAATTTGGTCAATATCGGTGGCTGGCTAGCCGTAAATGACGACGGCCTTTTTGATGCGCTACGCAACTTAGTCGTCATCTACGAAGGACTTCATACCTATGGCGGAATGGCCGGGCGCGATATGGAAGCCCTGGCCATTGGTATTACTGAAGCAGTGGATGATGACCATGTACGCTCTCGTGTTGAACAGGTTCGCTATCTGGGTAGCCTATTGACCGACTGGGACATCCCGATTGTAAAGCCAGTAGGTGGCCATGCCGTCTTCCTAGACGCTAAAAGCTTCTATCCTCACATCCCTCAAGACCAATTCCCCGCCCAAACCGTAGCTGCCGAAATATACCTGGATTCAGGTATTCGAGGCATGGAAAGGGGCATTGTCAGCGCCGGGCGAGACCCTGAGACTGGTGACCACCGCTATCCAGCTCTGGAGTTAACCCGTCTCGCAATCCCTCGCCGGGTGTACACCCAGGCACATATGGACGTTGTCGCCGAGGCAGTAAAGGCGGTCTATGATACCCGCGAGCAGACAAAGGGCTTAAAGATGGTATATGAACCTAAATATCTCCGTTTCTTCCAA
>DATLAD010000049.1:0-7406 GCA_035527575.1 Dehalococcoidales bacterium | reverse complement strand
CCAGCAGACGCCGCCCGTTCCGGACCCCTGCCAGTGGGCGCTGTTCCTGCGCAACCACGACGAACTGACGCTGGAGATGGTCACCGACGAGGAGCGGGACTACATGTACCGGGCATACGCCGCCGACCCCGCTGCCCGCCTCAACCTCGGTATCCGCCGCCGGCTGGCGCCGCTGCTCGGCAACGACCGCAAGAAAATAGAGCTGATGAACAGCCTGCTCTTCTCCCTGCCCGGCACGCCGGTTATTTATTACGGGGATGAAATCGGCATGGGAGACAACTTCTACCTCGGCGACCGCAACGGCGTGCGCACCCCGATGCAGTGGAGTCCGGAAAGGAACGCCGGCTTCTCCCGCGCCAATCCGCAGCGACTCTACCTGCCGCCGATTATCGACCCCGAATACCATTACGAAGCCGTCAACGTGGATAACCAGCTGAATAATACCGATTCCCTCCTCTGGTGGATGAAGCGCGTCATCGCCCTGCGCAAGCGTTATAAAGCCTTCGGGCGCGGCAGCATAGAGTTTCTTCACCCGGAGAACCATAAAGTTCTCGCATACCTCCGGCACTACGAGGACGAGACTATCCTGGCGGTAGCCAACCTTTCCCACCTGGCCCAGCAGACCCAGATCGACCTCTCCAAATTCACGGGCTGCCGGCCGATCAACCTCTTCGGGCGGGTGGAATTCGCTCCTATCACCGAGAGCGGCTATTATTTCACCCTCAGCCCCTATGCCTTCTACTGGTTTTCGCTGGAGCCTGAGCCGGCCGAGTCCACGCGCCTGCGCGCCCTGTCCACTGAAGAAGTCCGGGAAGTACTGGTGATTAAGGAAACCGAGGAGAGCCTCTTCGGAAAGAAGGAGAACTGGTTCGTCCTGGAAGCGGTGCTTCTGGACTATATCAGGGGGCGGCGCTGGTTCCGCGGCAAAGCACGCGAGGCCTGGGCGGCGGAGATTCAGGATATCGTGCCCATGCGATTCGATAATTCGACCGCCTATGTAACCCTGCTGGAAATCGAATACTCCGAAGGGGAAGCGGAGGTTTACGCCATTCCCCTGATGACTGCCCCCGAAGAGCGTGAAGCCGAGATAACCCAGAATCACCCTTACGCCGTCATCGCCCGGCTGAAGCAACGCGGTAAAAGCAGTAAAAATATACTTTTCGATGCCATGATTGACCGGGGCTTCGGCAATTTCCTGCTGCCGGCCATAAAACGCCGCCATAGCTTCAAAGGTAGTTTCGGCGAAATTTCCACTTCGCCGACCAGATTTTTACGCCGCATTACCGCGGCGCAGATAAAAGAACTGGGACCTTCCCCGATGAAAGTCGAGCAGAGCAACACCTCGATTGCCTACGGAGACCGGTTCATCCTCAAACTTTACCGCCGGCTCGAAGAAGGCATTAACCCCGACGTGGAAATAGGCCGATTTCTCACGGAAAATACACCCTTTATTAATGTCTCCCAGGTGGCCGGCTCCCTGGAATACCATCGCGGCCGCCGGAAATCGGTAAGCCTGGCCATCCTTGAGAGCTTCGTACCCAATGAGGGCGATGCCTGGCAATATACACTCGATTCACTGGAGCGCTACTTCGACGGAGTGCTGACGCACCCCACGGTGCAGGCCCCGCCCGTTCCCCAGAAATCCCTGCTCTCTCTGCTCAAGGAACCGCCTTCCCTGGCTAAAGACACCATCGGCGCTTACATGGCCTCGGCACAGGCGCTCGGAGAGCGCACCGCCGAACTGCACATCGCCCTGGCTTCGGGCGTGGCCAACGCCGACTTCGCCCCGGAGCCGTTCACGTTCATGTACCAGACGTCCTTATATCAGTCGCTGCGGGGCTTTGCCATCCGTACTTTAGACCTGCTGCGGGAAAACCTGAAACACCTGCCGGAAGACACGCGCGAGTATGCACGTGCGGTACTCGACATGGAAAAGACCATCATCGATCGCTATAACCTGATACGCCGCGGCAAAATAACGGCGTCACGCATCCGCTGCCACGGCGACTATCACCTGGGACAGGTCCTTTATACCGGCAAAGACTTCGTTATCATCGATTTCGAGGGCGAACCGGCGCGGTCGCTCAGCGAGCGGCGTCTCAAGCGCTCGCCGCTCCGTGACGTGGCCGGGATGATTCGCTCCTTCCATTACGCGGCGCACACCGCTCTCAACAAGCGCGTGCCGTTACAGTCCAAACCGGAAGACGCCCTGCCTCTGCTGCAGCACTGGGCCCAGTACTGGTACGTCTGGGTATCTGTGGACTTCCTGAACACGTACCTGAATACAGTCAGCCAGATCGGGCTGCTGCCGGAAGACCCCGATAAATTGAAGATTCTTCTGGACGCCTTCCTCCTCGATAAGGCCCTTTATGAGGTCGGCTACGAACTGAACAACCGCCCCGACTGGGTAAAGGTGCCTCTCCAGGGCATATTGCAGATGCTGGCGGCGGAAGGGTAACATATATTAAATGACTCCCCGCAAAAAAGACACGCCAAAGCCTTCCGGCAGGGAAAAACCGCAGGAAACAAACGTCCGCTACGACGTTTCTTTACTGTCCGATGACGACCTCTACCTGTTTAACGAAGGCTCCCATTATAAGCTCCACGATAAGCTGGGGGCGCATCCCCTGACAGCCGACGGAATCGACGGGACTTACTTCGCCGTATGGGCGCCCAACGCCCGCGATGTGTACGTCATCGGCGATTTCAACCACTGGGACAGGACGCGCCACCGCTTGCAGCCCAGGGGGAAATCCGGCATCTGGGAAGGATTTATTAATAACGTCGGCGCCGGTAGCGTATACAAATATTATATCGTCTCGCGCTATCACAATTACACCGTTGAGAAATCCGACCCCTTTGCCTTTTACTGCGAGACACCCCCGAAAACGGCCTCAATCGTGTGGGATACCGAATATACCTGGGGAGACGAGGCGTGGATGAAAGAGCGCCGCGAGCAAAACGCGCTCGGAGCCCCCATTGCCATCTATGAAGTGCACCCCGGCTCATGGCGGCGCGTGCCCGAGGAAGGAAATCGCTACCTGACCTACCGGGAGCTTGCCCCTGTTTTGGCTGATTATGTCAAGCAGATGGGCTTTACCCACGTGGAATTTCTGCCGGTCATGGAGCACCCTTTTTACGGCTCATGGGGCTACCAGACGACAGGGTACTTCGCCCCGACCAGTCGCTACGGCACGCCCCAGGACTTCATGTACCTGGTCGACTACCTGCACCGGAACAACATCGGCGTCATTCTGGACTGGGTTCCCTCTCATTTCCCCGACGACCAGCACGCCCTGAGTTTTTTCGACGGCACGCACCTCTACGAACATAAAGACCCATTACAAAGAATCCACCCCGACTGGAATAGCTATATTTTTAACTACGCTCGCGACGAGGTCAGGAGTTTTTTAAACAGCAGCGCGCTCTTCTGGCTGGACAAGTACCACGCGGACGGGCTCCGCGTCGATGCCATAGCTTCCATGCTTTACCTGGACTACGGGCGGAAGGACGGCCGCTGGGTACCCAATAAATACGGGGGGCGTGAGAACCTTGAGGCGATTGCCTTCCTCAAGAAATTCAACGAGGCCGTCTATCGGGAAAAGCCCGACGTCCAGACCATCGCCGAGGAATCGACCGCCTGGCCGATGGTGTCGCGCCCTACCTTTTCCGGCGGCCTGGGTTTCGGTATGAAGTGGGATATGGGCTGGATGCACGACACCCTCGAATATATATCCAGAGACCCGGTTTACCGTAAGTACCACCAGAACAACCTGACCTTCCGCATGGTCTACGCCTTTACGGAGAACTTTGCCCTGCCCCTGTCCCATGACGAAGTCGTCTACGGCAAGGCCTCTCTCCTTTCCAAGATGCCGGGGGACGACTGGCAGAAGTTCGCCAATTTGCGACTGCTTTTCGGCTACATGTACTCCCAGCCCGGGAAAAAGCTCCTGTTCATGGGCGGGGAGTTCGGGCAGCGGCAGGAATGGTCCCACGAAGCAAGCCTGGAATGGCACCTGCTCCGGTACCAGCCGCATGCCGGCCTCCAGCAGTGGGTGGCCGACCTTAACCGGTTCTACCGGGGCCATCCAGCCCTTTATCAACTGGACTTCGAGCCGGCTGGCTTCGAATGGATTGACGCTAGCGATGCCCGGCACAGCATTTTCAGTTTTATCCGCAAAGGACGTTCCGCCGACGATATGGTGGTGGTCGTCTGCAACTTCACGCCGGAAACTTATTTCAAATACGACATCGGCATACCCCTGCCGGGAATATGGCAGGAAGTCCTCAACAGCGATGCCACGAAGTACGGCGGCAGCGGCCAGGGAAATCACCAGGCGTTGCAGACCTCAACCGGAGGAATGCACGGCCGTCCCTGTTCCGTCACTTTAACGATACCGCCGCTGGCGACGATATTTCTCAAACGGCAGGAGACGTGACTTCTCAGTACCGGCCTATCCCACCCTTATAGACAGGTGATCCCCCAGGGAGACAAAGGCTTCGACCCATGCCGCCGCCTGCCGGTCATTCTGTCCGGCCTTCTCCTTAAACTCCGGAAAACTGGTCTGCAACATCTCCCAGTAGAAATTCTGCACCTTCCAGAGGTCGACGGGGAAAGGCAGGCGGCTCGCCATCACTACCGCATCGACGATTTTTTTCAGGCTATCCAGATTCTCGGGAGCGGCCAGCAACTCCGCCGCCATTTTCTCAAGATTCGCTTTAAAATCGTAGCCGACGCCATCGCCATCCAGCTCGACCTGCCATGTCCCGGCGGTATCGATGAGGTTCCGGACAGCCTCAGTATCGATAGGGTCGTTGTTGACGGCGCGGTGCAAATCGATATTGATAATCAACTCGGCGGCGGAATGGAACGCCCGGGGAACGGGACCGCCCAATTCGGAGAGGAAGCGCATCGGGGGGTAATGGTGCTCGTAAAGCTGCCGATAAGCCCTTTCGATTTCCGACATGGTGGACTGTAAAATATAGTCCAGCACCTTGCGCTGCTCGTCGCGGAAAAGGGACTTAAGCGAGTAGGTGGCGCTACCGAAGTATTTATCCAGCAGCCGGATAACCTTAGTAAAATCGGCGGCAGAGCAGGTCTGAATCATTTCCTGCACCATTTCCCGGTAATCATCTTCTCCCTGGTAGTCGCGCACCCCGGCGTTAATGACGTGGCCGCCGAAATGGAAGACACCGAAGCTGATGACGGTCGTTTCCCCGGTTATCTCCGAGGTTACCCGGCTCCGGCCCGTCACCAGCCTGGTCTTGCCGCAATCAGTGGTCCGGTAGTCCTCGTTGGTCACGAAATAGCAGTAGACCTTGTTTTTGTCGCTGTATTCCTCGAACAGGGAGCTCACGGCATAGTGAGCGGCCACCCTGGTCAGGTCAATCATGGCCGGCCTGACAAGGTTCTCATAGATACGGCGGCCGTTTCCCTGCTCCGGTATGTTACTCCTGGCCTGCTCCAGAATCTTGAGAAAGCTCTCCTCCACGCCATCGCCAAACAGGTCCTGCGCCAGCTGCACCACCCTGCCGGCGTACTGAATGACCTGCACCGGCTCGGGGCGGGAAATCTCGTCGAAGAACCAGCCGCAACTGGTGTACATCAGCATGGCGTGGCGCTGTAGCTCCAGTAGCTTGAGCGCCGTTATTTTCTCGGCCTCGTTCAACTCGCGGCTGGCATACTCCTGAAAATATTTCGCCACGTTTTCCGAGGAGCGGTCGAGGATAACATCGATATATCCGTCGCGTGCCGCCCAGGGGTCTTTCAGAAGCTCACGCGCCTTCTCCTCGTACCGTGCCGCCACGGTATCGCGCAGCCAGTCGAAGGCGTTGCGCAGCGGCGTCCGCCATTTCTGGTTCCAATCGGGGTGGCTGCCGGCGCCGGTCGTGCAGCCGTCGTCGCTCCACCATCGGTCGATGCCGTGCGTACAGCTCCAGGATGTCCTTTCAATAATTTCCACCTCGTGGGCGGGGGGATATTTCTCCAGGTACTCCCCGTAGTTGGTGATTTTTGCCATGTTACCTGTCTCAATGTAATGGAGGGCGAAAGCCAGCGCCATATCCCCGAAACGGCGGTGGTGCCCGTAAGTCTCGCCATCGGTGGCGATGTGCACAATCTGAGGGTGATGCCTCTTCTCTGAGAAGGCGTCGGTAAGCCTTTTGGCGAAGCCATCGCCGCTTTTCAGCACGTCCTCAAAAGAAACGGCATTGGAAATAGGACCGTCGTAAAAGAAAATGTTTATCTGGCGACCCGAGGGAAGTTTCGTCACATAAGCCCGGGTGGTATCGATATTGCTTTTGCCAACATCCTTCCAGCTTTCCGCGCCGATGCGGCGCGCTCTCTTTGCCTGGTGCGGGGCGAGGACGGTGAACCTGATGCCCAACCCGGCCATGATGTCCAGTGTCTCAAGGTCGACGGCCGTCTCGGGCAGCCACATGCCCTCCGGCTGGCGACCGAAACGGTGCTCGAAGTCACGTATTCCCCAAATGACCTGGCTGTACCTGTCCCGGCGGTTGGCCAGCGGCATGATGATATGATTATAGGCCTGCGCCATGGCCGAGCCATGCCCGGAGAAATTCTCCCGACTCTTCCGGTCGGCTTCGAGAATCGCCCGGTAGACATCCGGGTTACTCTTTTCCATCCAGGCGAGGAGGGTGGGGCCGAAGTCAAAGCTGATTTTAGCGTAGTTGCTGACAATCCGGGCGATGTAACCGTCGCCATCCAGAATCCGCGAAGAGGTATTGGGCAGATAACACTCGGCGGTCACTCTTTCATTCCAGTCGTGATAGGGGTAAGCCGAGTCCTGCCACTCCACGTATTCCAGCCAGGCGTTTTCGCGCGGCGGCTGGTAGAAATGTCCGTGAATACAGATATAACGTTCCATCTATTTCTCCTTCTGGAACGGGCCTTTCCCCTGTCTTCTGAGGTCGCTTATCTCTCTCAGTGTATCAGTTACCTCCGGCATCTGGCAAAACTCCTCAAGCCCGTAGCGCGCCTTTCTCCGCCAGTTGGGGTGTTCGTTGCCGGTACCGGGCACATTCTGCGACCGCTTTTCCAGCCACAGGTCCTCCAGGTTGACCAGTATAATACGCGCCCGGCTGTTGCTCAGGCAGGCCAGGCACGCCTTCAATATTTTCCAGGTGCTGTTTTCACCTTGATTTAAAAAATCTCTATTCCGCAAGAAAGTCACCAGGGCATTCTTGACAGAACTGCGGCTAAGGCGCTCTATCACGGCCTCTTTTTCGTCCAGCTGGCCCAGGCCCTTTCTTTCCCCGATATCGATATCCTCCCAGAAGGAGGCGAAAGGCGGCATATCATGGGTGTTGAGGCTCGCCACGGAAGCGCGCGGGATATGCCCTATGGTTTCCGGGGCATTTTCGGCAAGCTCATAGCGCAGAACATA
>DATLAD010000048.1:0-6670 GCA_035527575.1 Dehalococcoidales bacterium | reverse complement strand
ATAAGTATAAATACCTACCTGGTTTTATCAAGAAGGACAAACCTATTCCAGCCTATTATTCAGATGGCCATCAGAATCACCCAATTACCCGGATTTCGGCTACGAGGTTGAAATAACCACCATAGAAGGGGGCGACACCTGTGGAAAGGGAATCATCTTCCTGAATGGCCCCGCCAAATCAAGCAGCAACCGCGGTGAGTTCCCCGCTAATATCAGGGATAACGGCATCGGGTTTTTTACAAAGGGTGTTGACGGCACACATATCGCCTTTGATAATGTCAGGATGTGGGAAATATCAGATACGTCGTCACCCTAGCTCTCCCCGTAATACGCACGTTATAATCATCAGGGCAGGAGCAATGTCTCGCCTTCCAACCCGAGCTCTTTCAACGCTTCGCGGTACAATACAGACAGAGACGACCACAGCTGCTCCCGCTGCTCATCGGACAACGAAGACATGATATCGCGGATTAAATCCTGCCCCATTGCCCGGCGGCAGACTTCCCGCCCCTTTTGCGTTATGGAAATCCTGACGATATTCCCCCTCTTCCTGTCCTTTCTCTTGGTGACGAGCCCTTTCTTTTCCATCCTGATAATGAGCTCGGACACCGTGTGAGGTTCCAGGAAAAGCCGGCGCGATAGCGTGGCCGGAGTTACCTGGCCTTCCAGCGCCCAGATAGACACCAGGGCCGCTGCCTGGTTGGGATGCAGGTATTGTCCCACCTTTTTATGCCTGACCTTGAATATCGCCGACCTTGTCTGGGAGAGCAACAGCCACAACCTGTAATAATCGTCTAAAAACGGGGTCTTTTCCGCCGTTTCTTTATCTCCGGCGCGGACTTTTTTCTGCGGCATGGGGCATATCCTTTCTCAGAAAAACCACCTGTACTATCAGATAATAGCTTTAATAACATGTCCCGTCAATATTTTTTACAGGGTTGACAGATTTCCGGCGGCAATGGCATAATTAAGGACAGTCGTACTACGACATTACGATGGCCATATTGATGGCATAGCGACTCGAAAAGGAGGCTGAGGATGGCCGAAAAAGAACTGGTAAAAATCGTCGGCAGCAGCAATGTCCTCGACGGGCCGGAAACCCTGCATAATTACTCCGGGGACTCCAGCTTCGTTCCGCAAATAAAGCCAGGATGCGTCGTCAGGCCGGGTAACGCTGAAGAGGTGCAGGCAATCGTGAAGTGGGCCAACGAGACCGGCACTCCGCTCGTGTCCTTGAGCTCGGGGGGGCCTCATTTCCGCGGAGACACCGTTCCCGGCGTCGATGGGGCCGTTGTCGTCGACCTTAGCCGCATGAAGAGAATCATCAGGATAGACCACAGGAACAAGCTGGCCATGGTCGAGCCCGGCGTCACGTACGGGGAACTCCAGCCGGAACTGGAAAAAGAAGGCCTCTGCGCCTATATGCCCTTAGCCCCCCGCGTGACTAAATCGGTAATCGGCAGCGTACTGGAGAGGGAGCCGATTACCATGCCGTCTCATCACTGGGACAGCACCGACCCCCTGCTCTGCGCGGAGGTTGTCTTCGGGAGCGGGGACAGGTTCCGGACCGGCGAGGCTTCCGGCCCGGATACGGTCGGGGAGCAGTGGGAAACGGGCCGGGTCCAGATGAACCCCTTCGGGCACAGTCACGTGGACTTTCAGAGGCTGCTCTCAGGAGCGCAGGGCACCATAGGAATCGTTACCTGGGCGACCCTGAAATGCTGCTATTTATCCAGGTTAAGCCGCGCTCTTTTAGTGCCCTCTGATACTATCGAGCCCCTGATTGATTTAATCTACAAGCCGTTGAAATTCAGGCTGGGCGGCAAGCTCTTTATTTTGAACGGCCTTAACCTGGCCTGCCTGCTCGGCGGTAATCCACGCGAGATTCAGGAACGTAAAAACTCTTTACCGCCGTGGGTATTGTTCGCCAGTTTCGAGGGATACGGCGTCCTGCCGGAAGAAAAAGTATCCTATGAGGAAGCCGATTTCCGGTCTATGGCTGAGTCGTGCGGTTTGAAGCCGGAGGCCGCCATTCCGGGGGCTAAAGCCGAAGAACTGGCGAAATTACTTATAAAACCCTCCCCCGACCCGTACTGGAAGACGAGGCTTAAAGGCGGTTTTCAGGATATCTTCTTCCTGACGACTCTCGATAAGACGCCGGAATTTATAGCGGCCATGTCCTACCTGGCGCAGCAGCACGATTATCCGGCAGAGAATATCGGCGTCTACATTCAGCCCATCGTACAGGGCACCAGCTGCCATTGTGAGTTCAACCTGTATTACGACCCGGCTGAAGAGTCGGAAGCCGTCAAACGGCTCGCCAGTTCCGCCGGCGAAAAAACAGCCGGGATGGGCGGCTTCTTTTCCCGGCCCTACCCCGCGTGGAAAGATACCGCCTACCGTGGCGCGGCGGGCACTCTCGCCATGCAGAAAAAAATCAAAGAGATATTCGACCCCAAAGGTATCCTCAACCCGGGGAAACTGTGCTTCTAAGAACAGGAAAGCTGAGGAGGTAAAAATGGCCTGGCAGGATTACACTCACGATATGCAGAGATGCACCCGGTGCTCCTACTGCAAGTGGATACCTTACCGATATATGCAGAATACCGATTTTGTACAGGGCTGCCCGTCCCTTTCCAGGTACAACTGGCATGCTTATGCCGCGAGCGGCAAGTTTAACATGGCCTATTCCCTTCTCCAGGAAAGAATAGAAATCGATGATACCTTCCTGGACGTGCTTTATAAGTGCCAGATGGACGGCAGCTGCGATGTGTCCTGCAAGGTACAGCAAGACCTGGAGCCATTGCAGCTGATGCAGGAACTCAGGATTAAGTGCGTCGAGGAAGGCCAGCTGCTCCCCGCCCACATGATGGTCATCGATGGCCTCAAAAAAGAGGACAACATGATGCAGGCTTCCAGGGCCGACCGGGGTAAATGGGCGGAAGGGTTGAAGGTTAAAAACCTCACCGAGGCAAGCGCCGAGGTTGTTTATCATGCGGGATGTAGATACTCTTTCGACGAAGAGCTGTGGCCGGTGGCCAGGGGCGGGCTGCAATTGCTCCTGGATGCCGGCGTCGACGTCGGTATCATGGGTACCGACGAGGCCTGCTGCGGCGGACGCGCCTACGAGCTCGGTTATGCGGGAGAGCTTACCAAGTACGCCGAGCACCAGATGGAGGCGCTCCGCACCGCCGGCGTTAAAATGCTGGTCACACCCTGCGCCGACTGTTACGCGGCCTTCAAAGTCCTTTATGATAAAATCGACCGTAAACTGGGCATAGAGGTACTTCATATCACCCAGTACCTCGACCGCCTGATAAAAGAAGGTAAACTCAAGCTGACCAAACCGGTGCCTCTCACCGTAACCTACCACGACCCCTGCCACATGGGCAGGCTGGGAGAGCCCTGGATACACTGGCAGGGTAAAGAGTACAAGGTCATGGGGCAGATGATTGTGCATGACCCGCCGAAAAAGTTCCGGCGGGGCGCCGGCGGCGTCTATGAGCCGCCCAGGGACATACTCAAGAGCATCCCCGGCCTGAACTTCGTCGAGATGTGCCGTATTAAAGAGTATGCCTGGTGCTGCGGCGCCGGGGGCGGCGTCATCGATGCTTACCCCGACTTCGCCGCATGGACCGGCAACGAACGGCTGAGGGAGGCGAAAGAAGTTGGGGCTGAGGCCATCGTCAGCGCCTGCCCCTGGTGCAAGCGTAACTTCCTGGATGCCGCCAAAGAGACCGGTGACAGGATTGAGGTTTATGACATTATCGAGCTTGTTCAAAAAGCGATTTGATATGAAGAAAGTTTATAATTTATTGTCATTGCGAGGGCGCAGCCCGAAGCAATCCGTAATTTTACCTGAAAAGTTTCTGACGGATTGCTTCGCGGAGTTTATCCTGAGCGTAGCGTGAGGACTCGCAATGACAGGACTTGGAACGACTGCTAATAACAATGGTAGGCAGGAGGCGTCATTATGAAACTCTCAAAAGAGGAATTCCAGGCCCTGGAGGAAATCGTCGGGCCGGATTATATCACTCAGGAACCCGTAATTTTAGATACTTACAACCAGGTCTGGGGAAATAAGTTCTTCTTCGATGAAAAACATTCCGTAAGGCCTGCCGCCGTGCTGCTGCCGGCCAACACTCAGGAAATATCAGAGGTCGTTAAGGTATGCAATAAATACGGCATTCTCTTTAAGGCGTTCTCCTCGGGGTTCGAATATCTTTCCCTTTCCCTCGTCCACAGTAAGGGCATACTCTTCGACCTCAGGAGAATGAACCGCATTATTGAAATCGATGCTAAAAACATGCGGGCGGTGGTCGAGCCTTATGTCTCCGTGTACCGGCTCCAGCTCGAGGCAGCCAAGTACGGACTCTATACCGGCCGGATAGGGGTCGGCTACAGCGCCGGCGTCATTGCCGCCGAATGCTGCCATCACGGCTGCCAGCATACTATGGTCTTTACCAGCGGCTACGGGCGCAACACCCTGGGAGTCGAATGGGTGCTGCCTACCGGAGAGATACTGAACCTGGGCACCGGCGAATACGGCGGCGACCTTTTTTCCGCCGACGGGCCGGGATTCAGCCTCAGGGGAATATTGAGGGGCAGGACCGGGGCCAACGGCGGCCACGGCGTCATCACTAAAGCCAGCGTCAAGCTGTATCCATGGTACGGCCCCCCGCAGTGGCGGCAGACCAAGCAGCCGGGTGAAGCGCCGTCACTGGGGCAATTGGAAAAAGTGCCGGACGGATATAAAGTATTCGTTCCCGGCTTTAAGAACCTGGACGACACGCTGGATGCTTCCGAAGATTTGTGCCATGCCGAAATACTGTGCGCTTTCGGCATCGCCATAATTGGCACGACGCCGTTTTCCGAAGGCAATGACGAAGAATGGGCGATGATGCAGAAAATGAGGGAAAGGTCTATTCAGAGTTTCGACCCTGCCGGGGGAATGACTGTCGCCAACTCGGTAGTATGCGTTATCGGCTATCAGTCCCCGGGGGAAATGGAGTACAAGGAGAAGTGCCTGCGAGCGATTACCGGGAAATGGGGCGGCCGCTTCTCGCCCGATTTCAACGAACCGAGGGCGCTGGCGCGGGCTTTTGCCGATATCATGTGGTCCAACGGAGTGAACCTGCGGGCTACCGGCGATTTCCTGCCGTCGTCTTCCAGCCCCGATGGCTCTCCGGCCATGCTCAAGAAACTGGCATTGGAGGAAGCAGAAATCAAAAAACGCTACGAAGAAGCCGGAGCCTTCCTGACGCTGGGCCGCGGTGCCCGGATGGTATCCTGGCGGCCGGAGGAGCACCTCTCCATAGGAGCGCAGGGCATATCCACTGCCCAGTATGACCCCTATGACCCGACTTCGCTTAAGGCCGCACGGGAGTTCATCAACGAGCTTTTCGACCCCCGCTCGCCGTTCCGGAGATACGGCGTCCCTTCGCGGGGCGGCTGCCTTCAAATCGAGCCCGTCACCCACATCCACCAGAACTGGGGGCCTTTATACGATAATTATGATAAATGGCTCAGGAAAATAAAGAAGATGCTGGACCCCAATACGGTGGGCGACTGGACGGCTTACATACCGCCGGAATACCCCGATTACACTAAAGATGGCGACTACGTCCTGCCGTCTTACGGCAAGGAAGAGAAGCTATGAATGTCGTTGAAATACAGGGCTGTTTCAAGCGGTATTGAGCACTCAGCGAGATTTTTCTTTGTTATCTTTTCCCACCCGGGCCGCCCGGTATCATCTGCGGCTTATCCCGTAGAATATCCCCTCCACCCCCATGTCATTGCGAGCCCTCACGCTACGCTCAGGATAAACTCCGCGAAGCAATCTCTATTAACAGCCTTTGTGATGTATCGCCTTTCCCTAAAAATATCCCCCACCCCAAAAAGGAGAGTGCGAAGCGAGAGGGGGTGCCAGCCTCCTCTAATTCAATAGGGGCGCCTGAGAGGGGCGAAGCCCCTCTTCTTATTTCTCCCCCTCTCCGACCAATTAATCCCACGGGGTAGCTAATTTATCTGGTTGGAGAGGGGGAGAAAGGGGGTGAGGTAACGATGGGGTGAGGTTAAATGGTGAAACAACCAGAACCGAACGGCGCCATTCTCCTCTTTCTTTACTTCTCCCGAACATAATCAGCGCCCAATCCCACCGTAAAATGGAATATCGGCCTCTCCACCCTCCTCACGATGAGAGGACAGTGCGTCATGCCCGCCGGGATATAGGCCAGAAAACTTTTAGTCATGACATGCTTTTCGCCGTCCAGCCACAGCTCCACCTCACCGCATAAATCCTTCGGGTCTTCGAAGTTAGTGCCGAAAAATGTGATGACTTCCGTAAAAGAATGTGTGTGCGCTTGAGCGGCTGGTTCCTCCGAGGCACAGTCCGGCCATATCCAGACACATTCCGAATAGAAAGCCCCGGGAATAACATCCCCGTCCAGCCACATCACGTGCGTCGGTGTGATGTGCGCGGCGTCGGTTTTCTTGCCCATCCCGCTCTGCTCGCCG
Organism: Dehalococcoidales bacterium; assembly: GCA_035527575.1. Classification (GTDB taxonomy): domain Bacteria; phylum Chloroflexota; class Dehalococcoidia; order Dehalococcoidales; family RBG-16-60-22; genus JAFGPF01. Next base: position 154 of record DATLAD010000048.1, on the reverse strand, counting down.
GGAAACAGTTTATCCGACTTTACGTCGGTAACGATATATTTACTGGTCTTCAATTCACCCACCTTTTATTACCCCCTTCCTTTAATTATCCGGCATAGCTTAAAAAAGCTGCCCGGACCCTCCCGGTTTGACCGGAAAAGCCCGGGCACGCGAA
>DATLAD010000047.1:0-6794 GCA_035527575.1 Dehalococcoidales bacterium | reverse complement strand
AGAAATAGAAGATCTGCTTAAATATGCAGAAGCTTGGTCAACAAAAGATGATAAGCTAGGCGCACATCTAGCAGCTTATATTTGTGTAACGTTTTTAGGTGTGTTAGAAGATTGTATAGAGAATCTGATTAAAGAACGTGCTAATAAAAGTAAAGATCCCGAAATATTGAATTTTATATCCTCTATTGTTCATCAGCGATTTAAAAATCCTGATAGAAGTGCTATATGTGAAATACTTGGTTTGTTTAGTAAAGAGTACAGAGATAAGTTTTCACGAATAATTAAAGCTCATGGACCCGAAAAAGAGGCGCTGGATAACATTGTTGGTAATAAAAATTCCCTTGCACACGAGGGCACAAGTAAGCTCAATTTGTCAGTAAAAGACATGAATGATTATTATAAACGTGTTATTCCTGTAATCGAGGCGATAGAGGAAGTACTTAGTTAAGGTTCATATCTTATTTATTGGGGGTAAAGGGTAGGATTATTAAGGCCTAAGCCGCTGATGATACGAGGGCGGCCAGGGTGGGAAAAGATAAGAAACGAGGGGGACACAGGGGGTGGGTTACCTTAACTAATAAAGAATTTCCGTTGTTTCTGTGCTATGATATAGGCACGGAGGTGGTGAAGTTATATAAAGCGGGGAGTTGAAAATGAAATACACAATCATTATTGAAAAAGGGCGGGAATCTGGCTATGTGGCTTATGCTCCGGCATTGAAGGGGTGTGTATCACAGGGAAAGACAAAAGCCGAAACTTTGAAGAATATCAAGGAGGCTATGGAAGCCTACGTAGAAGCTATGCTCGAAGATGAAATCCTAATAGAAGATATCCTGGATATAAACCTCATCCAGCAGAGACAGGGGGAGCCAAGCCGACCCTTCCGTGAATATTTAGCTAGCTAGTTCATCTTCTTGTCATTCTGGCGGAGGCCAGAATCCATAACCTACCATATCCCCCCATTGGATTCCCGCTTTCGCGGGAATGACGGTTTTTTGGGGGGGTAAAGGGGGAGAAATTTTAAGGGCTAGGCCGCCGACGGTGCGAGGGTGGCCTGGGTGGGAAAAGATAAGAAACGAAGGGGAGGGTGGTACATTAATCAAAGCTGATACGGAGGTGAAAGCCATGAACAGTAGAGAGTGGGTTATGTCTTTAGCGCTGAGGGTGATAGCGCTGGCGCTGGCTATAGCGTGCATCGTGCTGGGTCTCATGGAAACGGCCTCGATCGAAACGCTGGCGGTGCTGCTCGGGGTGGGAATTGTCGCGTTAGCGCTCGCCGGAATGCGCCGGAACAGGACGACCTAGACTTTAATACAAAGTAAGGGGGGTGGGGGCTTGAATAACCCGACCGTGAAATGCTACTCTGGACATACGTATGCCCAGGAGCCTCGTTCTTTCACGTGGGAAGGTGCGGAATATAACATTGACGGGATAGAAAAAGCGTGGCAGGAACCGGGGGAAAGGTACTTTCTCGTAAGAACGGGGCATAACAAATTCTTCCAACTCTGCTATAATGAGGTGCAAGAGCGGTGGTCTGTAATCGAGGTCGTGAGGAGGTAAGGATATGCTGAAGGATATTTTAAAGATACTGGAAGACGACGCCCGCACCAACACCAAACAGATAGCCACCATGACCGGCACACCCGTCGGCGAAGTCACCAAGCTCGTTAAGCAGGCGGAGAAAGACCGGCTTATCCTGAAATACAAGACAATCGTCAACTGGGACAGGATTGAAGACGACCAGGTCTGGGCAATAATCGAGGTCAAGGTTACGCCGGAGCCGGAGGCGGGGTTCGACTCCATAGCCGGGCGCATCGCCCAGTACGGGCAGGTGCGCTCTCTTTACCTTGCCTCGGGCACGTACGACCTGCTGCTGGTCGTCATGGGCAAGTCCGAGCGACAGGTGGCCGACTTCGTATCGCAGAACCTGGCCCATATCGAAGGAGTGCAGGGGACGGTTACTCATTTTGTGCTGAAGCGTTACAAGGTGGACGGTGAGATTTTAGAGGGGGGAGAAGGGGTAAAGCGGCAGCCGGTAATACTGTAGGGCTTTATTCTCAGGAGATATCATGTCGGCGGGGAAAATAGAGGAAAGTCGAAAACAACTGAAGATACTCTCGGAGCGGGTGAATCGCCTTTCGCCTTCCGGGATACGCAAGTTCTTCGACCTGCTGGCGTCCCTGGAGGGCGTCATTTCGCTCGGGGTCGGCGAGCCCGACTACGCCACGCCCTGGCATATCAGCGAGGCCGCCGTGCAGTCGCTGGAGAAGGGCTACACGATGTACACCTCGAACTCGGGGATGCCGGAGCTGCGCGAGGAAACGGCGCGATATCTCAAAGAGAAATATAATATAAAATACGAACCCTTCGTGGAGATACTGATTACCGTGGGCGTCAGCGAGGCGCTGGACCTGGCGATGCGCGCGATACTTAATCCGGGGGACGAGGTCATCATGCCCGACCCCCATTACGTCGCCTATGACTCCTGTGTTATCCTCGCCGGCGGCGAGCCGGTCATGGTGCCGACCAGCCAGAAGAGCAACTTCGAGGTCGACGCCGGGGACATCGAGGCGCGGATTACCGACAGGACCAGGGCGATACTGATTGGATATCCCGCCAACCCTACCGGGGCGGTGATGAGCCGGGAAAAGCTGCTGGCCATAGCGGCGGTAGCTAAACGGCACAATCTGATGGTGGTCTCCGACGAGATTTATGCCAGGCTTGTTTACGGCGTGGAGCATACCTGCTTCGCCGGCCTGCCCGGCGTTAAAGAGAACACCATTTTGCTGGGCGGGTTCTCCAAGGCTTACGCCATGACCGGATGGCGTATCGGCTACGCGGTGGCGCCGAAAGAGATTATTGCCGCCATGACCAAGATTCACCAGTACACGATAATGAGCGCCCCCACCATGGCGCAGGTGGCCGCCATCGAGGCGCTGAAGACCGGCGAGGCCGACGTTGTGGAGATGGTGGAGGACTATAACAGGCGGCGGCTGATAATCGTCAAGGGGCTTAATGAAATCGGGATGCCCTGTTTCGAGCCGAAGGGGGCTTTTTATGCTTTTCCGTCCATTGTCAGCACGGGTATGAAGTCCGAGGAGTTTTCCGAGAAGCTGCTCATGGAGGAGAAGGTGGCGGTGGTGCCGGGTTCGGCCTTCGGGGAGTGCGGGGAGGGTTACGTGCGCTGCTGCTACGCGACGTCACTGGCGGATATAGAGGAAGCCCTGGTACGGATGAAGCGGTTTGTGCATAAGTATAAGAAGTAAGGACGTATAATTCGTTGTCCCCATGGCACCCCGGCTATTTTAAAATTTCCCCTCCGGCAAAGGACCGCGTTGTGCTGTCCCTGAAAACAGGATTGATATAAATCCCACGATTGACAGTGCGAGCAGCAGTAGAAAAGCCGCCTGGTAGCTGGCGGTTATATCGAAAATATATCCGGTTACCAGCGGGCCGATAGCTCCCCCCACCGAACCGCTGAAGATGACGACGCCGAAGATAGCTCCATGTGAGCGGGTTCCGAAAAACTCGGCCACCGTTGGCGAGATAAGCGCATAGAAGCCGCCGTGGCAAAAACCGTATACCAGGGCAAAAATAGATAACGCCCAGATTTCTCTGGCCAGTTGCAGCCAGGAGAATGAAGCTATCAATATTGTAAAGCAGATAAGCAGTGCACGCTTGCTGCCAATCCTGTCACCGGTAATGCCCATGACCAGCCTGCCGATGATACTCGCTCCCCCGATGACGGATATCATGGTAGCTCCGAATGATACGGAGAATCCGAGGTCGACCACATAGGGGGCAAAATGCACGATAACGGTAAACGTACAGAACAGGACTGTCAGGAAAGCGGGGCAAAGCATCCAGAAACGCATGGTACGAACTGCCTGCGCGAGAGACAGCCCCGATTCATGCAATCGCAAATTTACGCCGTTTCCCGTTTTCTCCCCGTCGGGGAGTTGCCCCATCTGGGCCGGGTCCCGGCGCAGCAATTGGGCTCCCAGCACCATCGCAATGAAAAGAGCAATGCCGATGACTTCAAAGGAAGTGCGCCATCCGTGACTTGAGATGAGCCAGGCCGCTACGAGGGGCATAATCATTATGCCCACTCCGGTGCCTATTTTCACGATGCCGCTCATCATTCCCCTTCGCTTGATGAACCATCTGGCCGTCGTCGACAGGAGTATGACATCTGTTCCGCTAACGCCGATGCCCACTATCAGGCCGTGGAACAGGTACAACTGCCAGACATTATTTATCTGCGACATGAGAAAATAGCCGAGACCTGCCAGAATGCCGCAAAAGACTATCAGTATTCTGGGGCCGAACCGGTCGTTCAGGTTTCCGAGGGCGATTGCGCTAAAACCGATTACTATCTGGCTTAACGATGCGGCGCCGGAGATGGTTGCTCTGGACCAGCCGAACTCACCGAGTAACGGATTGAAGAAGACACCGTAAGCGTTGTATATTCCCCACACCAGTATCTGTATTACGAACCCGGTCGCAACCAGGATGTAACCATAGAATACCCTCGGTGTGTCATTCTGTCGTTGCAGAGGGTTATGCTGGCCGGTTGAAGCGGATTCCTTTGGCATACTCACCTGAAAGAGGGTAACATAAAGGCCTTAAGAGATGGCTTACCCCAGCCCGATTCTGTGTTTGACCTCGGCGAGCATCTTTTCGGCGAGGGGGCGGGCTTTTTCAGCGCCGGCGGCCAGGATAGAGTCGATATGGCCGGGCTCGGCGGTCAGTTCATTATAGCGTTCCTGGAGAGGGCGCAGGCTCTCGATAACCACCTCGGCCAGGGCTTTCTTGAAGTCGCCGTAGCCTTTGCCTTCGAACTTTGCTTCAATATCCTTCCTTTTCTCACCGGTGATGGTCTGGTAGATAGTCAGCAGGTTGAATATGCCGGGTCGGCTCTCATCGAAGAGAATATCCCGCCGGGAGTCGGTGGTAGCTTTCATTATCTTCGGACCGCTAATATCAGGAGCATCGAGTAGATTAATAGCATGTCCGGAGCCGGCTTCGCTTTTACTCATTTTCTTGGTGGGGTCGTCGAGTCCCATAATACGGGCGCCGACATCCGGGATAAGGGGCTCCGGCAGAACGAAGGTTTCGCCGTAGATAGAGTTGAAACGCTGGGCTACATCCCTGGTAAGTTCCACATGCTGTTTCTGGTCCTCACCCACCGGAACGGCATCGGTCCTGTAAAGCAGGATATCGGCGGCCATCAAGGCAGGGTAATCGAAAAGTCCGACGCTCACCTGCTCCTTCTGTTTTTCCGCCTTCTCCTTGAACTGGGTCATGCGGTACATCCAACCCATCGGGAGGAAGCAATTGAGAATCCAGGCCAGCTCGCTGTGTTCGTGGACGTGCGACTGGACAAAGACGATAGACCGTTCGGGGTCGATGCCGGCGGCCAAAAGGAGTCCGGTAACTTCACGAATCTTGGCTTTCAGTTCCACGGGGTCTTGTTGTACGGTAATGGCGTGCAGGTCAACGATGCAGAAGATATTATCATAATTGTCCTGCATAGCCACCCAGTGCCGGGTAGCCCCTAGGTAGTTGCCGATATGGATGTTACCGGTCGGCTGGATGCCGGAAAAAACGCGTTTCTTCAAAGAAGACCTCTTTCTTTTTCAAATATATATTCTATAACATATTACTGCCTTATTTCCATGCTGACCAGGTCGAACCAGGCTGTTTTCGATACCGAAGGATGCCACTTTTCCCAGATGGTAAAAGTGTAGACCGGGCCGACCGACAGGTCGTGACGAAGACCGATTTCATCCAGGTGCAGGGAGATATTCCATTTACCTTCCTTCACCTCGATATCCAGACCGGATGGCCACCATGCCACGGGTTTAACTCCTTCGTAAAGCTGCGCATTCAGCAGTGTCCCGTCCGAAAGTTGCGTCCGCCCCGAAAAAGAGATATCGCCGCACAGGTTGGTCATGACCGACCTTAAAGTTATTTCCTCGTCTATAATATCACTATCTTCAGAAGAAATAATCAGCGGCGGGCCTATAGTATCGAAGCCCGTCCCATCTATTATTGACGGGTTGTCCTTTACCCAGATTTTTAGAAAGTAAAAGGAGCACGGCGTGATATCATCGGGCGCACCGTTTTCACCCAGCGGCACTTCAATCGTCCATTTTCCGTTCCGGACCTGGAATTCACGGTCAGCAGGCCACCACGTGAGAAGTATATCATTTTCATAGAGTTGTGACTGGAGAATCGTGCCGTCGGGATGTACCGAATCTCCGGAAAATATTATTGAACCGCCGCCGGCGCGAATGGAGATAGAATCAATCTTGTGGCTGAATTTAATAGCAGAGATATCGATTCGTACAGCAGTGTCAGCCGGGGGTTTTTCAACGTCGTCCGTGGGCGTGTTATCAATAGTGGTGCCAGTTATATAACCACATCCGTTTAAAAGACAGAATGCCATTACCGATACTGCCGTGATTATCGCGATACGTGACTTCATCGGATATCACATTCTCTCCGGCGCGGTCATACCCATCAGGCCGAGTGTCCGGCCCAACACGAGCTTGGCGGCCTTCACCAGCTTGAGCCGCGCCCCGGTCATGGCTTTATCGTCGGTAACGACGCGGCAGAGCTTGTAAAAAGCATGGAAGGCGGTGGCCAGGTCCTGCGCATAATAGGTCAGGTGGTGGGGCTCTAATGTCTGGGCTATAGTTTCCACTATCTCCGGCAGGAGCAGCATCTTGCGGATGAGGGTAAGCTCCGGCTCGGTGGTCAGCCGGGAAACATCGCCATCGCTGCTGTCG
>DATLAD010000046.1:0-7732 GCA_035527575.1 Dehalococcoidales bacterium | reverse complement strand
CAGCACGGGAAACATCGGCTTCATCAGGTTAAGAGCGCCGGGGATTTTACCCATGAGGCGCATCATCTTGCCCATGCCGAAGGGCATGGCGTCAATCAGCTCGTCCCACATCGTGCCCATGAGAGCGGCGAAGCCCTCGGGCGTCATCAGGGCAATCATTGCCTCGAAGACGGCCCACTGCCGCTGCACTTCCGGGTTGGGGTCGGGGAACTTATAGCCCAGTGTTGAGGCGCCGAAACGCGCCAGGTCGATGGTCTCGATGGGCAGCCCCTTCTTTTCGGCGGTGACGCGGAACTGGAACTGGCAGCAGGGGCAGAGCGCCAGGACCTTCTCGGCACCGGTGGCCATCGCCTCGTCCAGGCGCGCCTTGCCGATATCCGCCGCCACCGGCGGGTCCTTGATGAGGGTGAGCACGCTGCCGCAGCAGTGCGCATTCTCGCGATTGTTCTCCATCTCCACGAACTCCACGCCGGGAATGGCCTTGATGAAGTCCCTGGGGGCATCATAAACACTGGAGACCCGCCCGATATGGCAGGAATCGTGCAGAGTAACCTTGACCTTCTGGCCGGTATCCGGGAACTTGAACTTACCGGCCTTTATCTGGTCGGCGATAACCTCGGTGTAATGCTTCGTCGTGATGTCGTAGTCGATACCCAGCTTCTCCGCCCAGCGCGGGTAAACCTGCCGCCACATCATGTCGCAGGCGGGGCAGGAGGTGACCACGGTATCGGCGCCCACCTCTTTAATAGCCGCGACGTTCTTCTTCATCGTCTCGGCGAAGACGTCCCACTTGCCACAGACGAGCATCGGCGTGCCGCAGCAGTTCTCCTGTTCGCCGGCGTAGGTGAAATCAACCCCGGCAGCTTCGAGGAGGCGTACCGTGGCCTGGGGGATATCCTTTTCCACGTGGCTGGCCGTGCACCCGGCGAAGTAGGCAACCTTCGCCTTATGCGAGGGCCCATGCTTCTCCCATAGCTCGCTGGGGAACCAGTCGGCGCGGTTCTTGCGGTAGGCCGCCCAGATATCGCCCTCCTTGGTGACCGAGGCCGCCATCATCTCGAAGGGCGGGAAGGTCATCCTCTTTTCTTCATTGATAAGCTGGCCGCGCAGCTTCATCCAGGACGGCTCGATGGGCAGTGACGCCGAGCAGCGCAGGTTACAGAGCTCGCAGGTGGTGCAAACGAGGATGGTATCCACCATGAACTGGTCCCACTCCTCGCGCCCCTCCATGTATTCCCGCAGCCAGTACCACTTGCCGCGCGGGCTCTGGCTTTCCCAGCCGCGCCCGTAAAACTGGTCGCACTCGTGGACGCAGTAGCCGCACTGGGAGCAGCCGTAAGCGTACCAGGCGACATCGGCGGGAATGTCCCGCACCGGCCCGGTCGGCCTTTCCCCTATCCGGGTGGCGACGCGGTTACCCAGGGGGCGGATGAGTGGCTCGAAAGCCCGGGCGATACTCATGAAGCCGCCGACGGCGCCGCCGCCGAGCACCTTGCCCGGGTTGAGAATGCCCCTGGGGTCGACTTTATTTTTAAATTCCTTGAGGCGGCGGACGGTATCCGCGCCAAGTATCTTCTTAACCCTGCCGGTGAAATAGAGGCCGGGGGAGTAGGCGCGGCCGCCGTACTTTTCGGCGATCTTCATAATGGTAAGCGATAGCGCGAAGACGAAGTTATAGGAGAAACGCCGCTGGTCGCTGGGGATAAAGCCGAGGATAACCACCTCCGGCTCGCCGCCGGCGCCATCCCTGACGACGACGCCCTCCTTGACTACCGGCTGGTCGACCTTGTCCTCAATCTCGTCCATGACATCGCCCAGCCTGGCGAGGGGGATAACCACCTCGGCCGGCACCAGGCTCGGCCCGAGGCGCTTGACAATCATTATCTTAAAACGGTTTTTCCACTCGTGCTCGGCGATGCGTTCGCTGAGAAGCTCCGCCTGGCACGGCTTCATGACCTCGGCCAGCCCTTTCATGACTGCATCGCGGTCCTTCTTGCGGAATGCCAGCGTCATGATGTAAGAGGCGGGCAGGAGCACCCTTTCCTCCACGGGCTGCTCGAAGTGCTCCAGCAGCGGGGCCCTGTTCTTGAGTTCCGCCATGCGCGGATTGATGAAGACCAGCGACCATATGGGCAGCTTCCTTTGAATCATGTCCTGCGCCATTCTCTGCAGGTCGTGGGCATCCGGGCAACCGACGGCGACAACATCCAGGTCCTCCGTCGGCTGTACCAGCAGGGTCACCTCGCTGATAAGCCCGGTGATGCCCTCGGCGGAGGATATAAGGTCGAGGTCGTCGCCGCGGAACTCCTTAATCGAGCCGTCGGGCATGACTGCCCTGGCGCTCAGGACGTTATCACGGAACCACCCCGCCTCGAACGAGCCGATGCCGGCGCCCCCCTGAGCCAGCCAGCCGCCGACGGTGGCCGACGGGTAGCTGGAGGGGTAGAGACGGAGGGTCAGCCCCTGCTTCATCAGCTCTTTATCCAGCTTTTCCCAGACGATGCCGGGCTCAACCGTAACCGTCTTTTCGGCCGGGTCAATCTTTTTAATGGCTCCCATTCGATAGAAATCGACGACGACGCCACCCCTCACCGGTATCACCCCGCCGTAGCCGGATGACGCACTGCCGCGCGGGGTCAGGGCTACCCTGTTTTCAGCCGCCCATTTAACCAGCCCGGTCAGCTCTTCTTCCGAGTGCGGTTGCACAACGGCGTCCGGCATGGTTTTACCGATGAAGGGCTTTACCAGTCCGGGCATGGCGGCGATATCGTGTCCGTAGAGCTTCCTTTCCAGCTTACGGAAGGAGACGCGTTCGTTAAACATCTTCTGGAGGTCGATGCGCAGTTCTTTATTACTTATGCCCATTTTTCTTTCCTCCCCTGTCCCGTTTTTCTTATGTCTCTATCAGGCTGGAGAGCCTCTGGCTCCTCCGCAGTTGTCCGGCAATGACCTCGTGCACCAGGTCGCAGGCTTCGGCTATCTTGGCATCGGCCAGGCGGTAATAGACGTTGTTTCCCGCCTTACGGAACACGATGACGCCTATCCGCCGCAGTACGGCGAGGTGCTGCGACGTGTTGGACTGCTTGAGCCCCAGTATCCCCGACAGCTCGCTGACGGCCTTTTCGCCGCCGCGCAGCTCCTGGATTATCTGGAGGCGTTTGGGGTCTGATAGAGATTTACACAGTTCGGCCTGCAACCTTAATACTTCGTTTCTGCTCCCATGATCTGTCATACCTGATAAATTAACCTCCGGATAGAGAATATTAGTATATTATAATGTTAAGATATATCAAAATCGTTTGTCAATCATTATATTCGTCAGGCGGTTGGGCGGGCGGGCGAATATTTACAGATTACACAAGACGGCGTACGCGCATTTATGTATAATTAACGGTGGAGGTAGTTATGAATATAGGTTTTATAGGCATCGGCCAGATGGGAAAACACATGTCCAATCGAATACTGGAGGCCGGATATAATCTAACCGTCCACGATTTGAGGAAAGAAGCGGCCGCCCCGCTATTAGAAAAAGGGGCGAAATGGGCTGATACGCCCGGCGAAGTAGCCGCATCATGCCGGGTGGTTTTCTCCAGCCTGCCGACACCCCGGAGCGTGGAAGAGGTGGTTTACGGGGATAACGGCCTCAGAAAAGGATGGAAAAACGGGGATATCTACGTGGATACGAGTACTAACTCTCCTTCTACCATAAGGAAAATAGCCGGGGATGCCAGGGCTATGGGGGTGTCCGTACTGGACGCCCCGGTAAGCGGCGGGACGAAAGGCGCGGAAGCGGGCACTCTGGCTATCATGGTCGGGGGGGACCCGGCTGCTATAAAAAAGGTCCGGGGTGTGCTGAAAGCTATGGGCCGGAAGATATTCCCCGTGGGGGATGTCGGCTGCGGTAATGCCGCCAAGCTGGTCAATAATATGATTTCGCTGGCCTGTAATTCAATCTCGGCCGAAGGCTTTGTCCTCGGTGTCAAAGCCGGTATCAATCCACAGGTACTTTGGGATATAATTACAGTCAGTACCGGCAATAACTGGTGCGCCCAGCAGTATCCCAATACTACTTTCAAAGGCAATTTCGAGCCCGGGTTCAGGGTTGGTCTGGCTTACAAAGATATAAGCCTGGCGCTCGACCTTGGCAAAGAATACGGCGTACCGCTACCGTTAGGGATCGCCGTGCAAAAAGACCTTCATGATACGATGACGGCAGGCTTTACAGATAAAGGGGTTGATGCCGTAATATTACCTCTGGAAAAGGCAACCGGAGTGGCAGTACGTTTGACCGAATAGAAAACAGCCTTATTTTTAAATTTCAAGGAGGGAAAATGATAGTTGTCAACAGCGATAACATAGAAGCTACCGAGACCCGGGATGAAATCGTCGGCAGGGGGCCGGTCTACAGGAAAGGACTGATCGATGCTAAAGATACGGGAGGGTTCGGAATTTTGCTGGTGACCTTCGGTCCGGGAGCCAGGTTGAACTTCCATACCCATACCTTTGAACAGATTCTCTACGTCACCGAGGGAAAGGGCATCGTGGCCACAGAGGAAGAAGAGCAGGTCGTAACGCCGGGCGCGGTAATATTCATACCGCCGGGTGAAGTGCACTGGCACGGAGCAACCGGGGACTCCTCATTTTCACACATCGCCATACAGAAGCCGGGCATAAAGCTGGCCCAATAGCGGTAAGATTGAGATACCGTCGCCTATTCAACAGCTTTTTCCCTTCTCCATCCTGTCTCCTGGCTAAGAGCTAAAGTGACTATCGCTATACCGGAAAGAGCCGCCCAGAAGACGAAGGGCAATCCCGGATTGATACTTGCCAGGCTGTTACCCAGAGGAGGAGACAGAACACTGCCGACCTGGGCTATCGTAAAGACAATCCCCAGGGCCATCCCCGAATATACCGGCCCAACGCCTTCGGTTTCCAGCAGCATGGTGACGGTGATAGCCATAAAACCATCCATAAAAATGCCCGACAATAACATTAAGGCCCATATCGCGTTGCCGTCAACCACGGGTAAAAGACCAAAGCATATGATAGTCACTATCAGCGCTGTAAAAAGTATCGGCTTCCGGGAGCCAAGCCTATCCGATAACAGAGACAATGGTACAACACATAACGTGCTAATCCCGTAGAAGGCGGCCAGGGTGCCGTCAGCGCTGGCGACCGCCCATCCCTGCTCCCTCAGATAGAGCGGGAGGTAGCCTGTCATTCCCATGATACAACTGCTGCGGAACATTAAAGTCAATCCCAGGAGCCACAGGGCTTTGAGACGAATTAACCGCGATAGCGCCTGGCGAAGCGGCACTGCGCCGTAATGCCCGGCCATCGAATCAACCTGACGGGGCTCTCTCCCGAAGAAAAACCAGATTATACCTACAACAACAGCGACGGCTCCGTAGAGGTACATTACATTTCTCCAGCCACCGAGCCACGGCGATAGTATCGTGGCGCTAATCATCGGCCCTAACATAAGCCCGAAACCCATGCCCACGGCGGATATTCCCATCGCCAGACCCAGGTTTTGACCTTTGAACCACATACCGACCGTCTTGGTCAGGTTGATTGGTACTATCAACCTGACGATTCCATTGATGAAAACTGTGGCCGCAAGGGTAATGAAGCTGGTTGATAGACCTCTCAGCGCGCCGGTTATTCCCGCCAGTATGCAGGATACGGGAAGGATGAGTTTCACCCCGAACTTATCGCCGAGTACCCCGCCGATTAAGCTAAAAAAGACGCCGGCCAGACTGGCGATACCCCAGACGGTCCCTATCTGTACCAGGCTTAAATTCAAATCCTCCGATATTTCCTGAAAGAGGACCGGCATGCAGGAAAACGGTACAGACGCTACAAGCGCGCCGCTTACCGCCGTGAGCGCGAGTATATACCATCTGTAGGACGACTGACGGTCATCCGGCATTCAGGTTCCTTTCTACTCCGGCAACACCGGGTAATTCGTTGAAGTATATTGTGTGATGCCGAAACGTGTCAATATTGAGCACGTCGAGCATGGCCCGGCCTTCAGGGAGCGGGGGGCTTGACAAAAGAACATTTGTTCTATATAATTATTTCTTACCGGGGTGAATCATGAAAATACTTTGTGTCTTACTACCGCATTTCCCGCTGGCGTGCGAAGTCCGGAGAAATCCGGCCATTAAAGGCTGTCCGACAATATTAACTTATACGCCAGGCTCGCAGAAGCTGGTCCTGGACTATTACCCTGAAATCGAAGGCTTACAGCGCGACATGCCCCTCCAGCAGGCCCTCTCCCGGCATAACGAGGTCAAGTTGCTCCAGGCCGACACTCCCTACTACCGGTCTGTCTTCAATGATATCCTCGACGCGCTGGAGCAGAAAAGCCCGCTGGTGGAAGGCCCTGACCCGGGGTGTGTTTACATCGGCGCGGACGGGCTGCAGCTGATTTACCCGGACGACGATGCCCTTCTGAAAGCCATACGCGAAGCCATCCCTGAGACTTTCACGTCTCAGATTGGAATAGCCGGGAACAAGTTCCTGGCGTATCTGGCCGCCCGCCGAAGCCCTCCCGGCGGGCACCGGATATTGACCGGCGATGCGGGTACTTTCCTCAAAGACCTCCCCTGCGACGTCCTGCCGGTCTCCATAAAGAGCCGGGACAGGCTGCGCGATTTCGGGATGCGCACACTGGGGCAGGTAGCCGCCCTGCCCCCAGGCCCTGTTCAATCGCAGTTCGGCCCGGAAGGCAAAAGAATATGGGAACTCGCCAGGGGCCATGACGATACGCCCCTGTACCCCCGGATGATGGAGGAAATCATCGAGGAGAGCATTACGCTATCCTCGGTAACCGTCTCCCTGGAGGCCATACTGGTCGCGGCGGAGCTGCTGCTGACCCGTGTCTTCGCCAGAGTCGGCCTTAAAGGGCTGGGCATCCGCAGTCTAACCCTGTGGACCCGCAGCTGGAGCGCGGAGCACTGGGAGCGGACCATCCAGTTCAAAGAGCCGGCCATGGATACGATAACCACCCTCTCCCGCGTAAAGCGTGTCCTGGAGGACTATCCCCAGCCCGGCCCGGTCGAGCAGGTGGGCATGAGGATTAACCGGCTGGGCTACCCGCGCGGTCGGCAGAAAAGCCTTTTCTCCGAAGTCAGGGCCCAGGAGCACCTGCTGGAAGATATCCGGCAGCTGGAACTTCGACTGGGTAATCCGCAGATATACAAGGTAAAGGAAGTAGAACCGTGGTCGAGGATACCGGAAAGACGCTACGCGCTGACACCTACAAGCCGGTAAACACCCCTGAGGCGGTAAAGGTGGAAGAAGACGCAGCCGGCCTCCCGCTGGCGGTCAGGGTGCCGCGCCGGCAGGCCGTTACGGACATCGAGGACAGGTGGCGCATTGACGACGAGTGGTGGCGCGCCGGACCGGTAGCGCGCCTCTACTACAATGTCCTGCTCGCCTCCGGGCAGCGGCTGGTGCTCTATAAAGACCTCGTCACCGGCGGCTGGTACCGGCAGTCGTACTAGAGGAAGAATCATGGATTACTCCGAACTCCACTGTCACAGCTATTATTCTTTTCATGACGGCGCCTCCTCGCTGGAGGAGCTGATGCTGCGGGCAAAGGAGCTGGGCTACCGCGCCCTGGCCATCACCGACCACGATAACCTCTGCGGGGCGATGCGCTTCGCCCAGCTGGCCCGCTCCCTGGAGATACAGGGCATCATCGGCGCCGAGGTGACGCTGAAGG
>DATLAD010000045.1:0-12217 GCA_035527575.1 Dehalococcoidales bacterium | reverse complement strand
AATGAGCCATATAGCAAAACAAGTCACCTTGTTGAGCAGTTTGATGACCAGGTTACATATGCACGTACAAATGATGATGCGCCCTGGTGCTTTGCCGTAAGTGCCAAATTCATTGATAAAAGCGCGGAAGGACAATTTGATGATACGGCTATCATCATGCTGGGCTGCGATGCCCTGCACTTTGAAGACGTAGCTCAGGCTTTTATTCAGAGGGGTGCTTCAACCTATGTAGCCTGGGATGCCAGCGTTATGCTGGACTACGTTGATGACGCTACTTTATTTCTGGTAGAAAAACTCTGCTCCGATGAGCTTACAGTAAAAGAAGCGGTAGCCCAGACCATGGTTGAAAAAGGACCAGACTCGATATATGGTTCTGTTCTCAAGTATTACCCAGGGCAAAGTGCCTTAAAAACCCTGAGTCAGTTAA
Organism: Dehalococcoidales bacterium; assembly: GCA_035527575.1. GTDB lineage: Bacteria > Chloroflexota > Dehalococcoidia > Dehalococcoidales > RBG-16-60-22 > JAFGPF01. The sequence goes on along the minus strand of DATLAD010000045.1, from coordinate 11,790 downwards.
TTGACTGAATATCCAGATTTTCACAAAAACACCCTGGAAAAGAATTATTTCACAACAAAAGCCCAGACTATTTAATCAAGGTCACATTCGCCTGGAATGTTCAGTCATATCCGGCAATCAAATGGTAAGATTGAAAGCCGGCGCAAAGGTCCTATCTATCGTACAGTACCGCTGATTATATTGGAGTTGAACGGTCAGTAATCTTTATTTACAAAAACATTTCCTTGCAGGTTTTTCTTGGTGCCTTTAATACTGCTGATGAGACGGATTAGATATTTGTTCCCCCTATTTGTTTGATATTTTAGCAGGACCTTTGTCGCTGGGGAAACAGGTTAGGTAAGAAGTATCGCGCCTCCAACGCACGCTTAAAATAAGGTAAGATTTTGCTACTAATTTGTTTCAAACATAATGGAAACATCAGGACATTTACGCACGAAATGGAATTACACCACAATAGAAACTTAGCTTTGGAAACATAGGTTCTCCAAATCCCGCATGCTCTCCCAGCTCCCTCTATTGCAGACCCGTCCTGCTACGCCGCCACCTGTTTAGCCATCCTGACGATGAGCACGGAATACCTGGAGAACCTGGCCACGTCCTGGACGACGCTGCCCATGAGGAACGACCCGACGTCGGAAAGCCCCTTGGCCCCCAGCACTATCAACTCCGGATGAAGCTCGCCGGCAGCCGTCAGTATCTCGTCGGCAGGCTCACCCCTGAGCAGCCAGGATGAAGTCTCGTATCCTCTCTCCTCGAACTGCTTCATGGTTTTTCTGATAATGCTGCGGGCCGTTTTTTCTTCGGCTTTGCGTAGCTCTTCCAGCACCCCCCGGTCGGCCTTGAGGTCGAGCGCCGGCATATTTGCCAGGGTATCGCTGTGGGACTGCAGCGCCGTTAAAACCATTATCTGGCTCTGTTCGGGCATCGGCAGGTCCAGGATAAAGCGGGCAGCTTCGTCGGAGTATGTCGAGCCGTCGACGGCAAGAAAGGCCTGCCTGATAGCCGTAGGGGCTTCACGCACGAGCAGGACACTGCATCCGGCATACCTCATCACCCTCTGCGCCACGCTCCCGAGCACTTCCCGCCTGGAATCACTGACTCCCTTGGCCCCCATTACCACGAGTCCAGTCTGCATCTCGGCGGCTTTTTTAATAATCTGCTCGTCGGGTTCTCCCCAGACAACCGCGGTTTCGATATTGATTCCGTCCGAACTCAATTTGTCGGCATACTCCTTCAGAAGCGCCCGCGCTTTCTTCTCCTGGACTTTACGGGCGCCGCCCGGTGTTACCGCTTCTCCCCGCAGCATGCTCAGGGTTATCCCTCCGATAAACGTATACTCCGGGACCACGGTCATCACCACGACATCGGTATGGGAAGGAAGCTGTAATACGTTCATCATCCTGACAGACATCAACGAATACGGTGAACCGTCAACAACCAGCAGAATCTTCATCGGAGCAGCCTCTCGGAGCGAAAATTAAAGAACCATTTCGGTGATATTTAAATTACCAGCACCCTGTAAATATTTTCACACAGTGACGAGTTGTTTCGCAGCCGGCTTTGCTCCTCCGGCTGCCGCCGCCGCTACTGCCGGCTCCGGCGCCCTTTTATTAAAAGCAAAGCCGCACTGGAGACAGGTTACCTGCTCGTACCAGCTTACAAAAAGCCCTTCGGCATAGTAATCTCTTTCCAGATACAAGTTGCCGCCGCACTTGGGGCACTTCTGGTTTATGAACTCTTTTTTCATATGATTTTTCACACCTGGTATCTGCTAAGATAGCCGATTAATCCCTTTCTTTTTCACTGTTGACATCCGTTCATTTTTACGTTATTATTTCTAGTATAGCATTTCTATAATATTTAATCTAGAAGTTTTAAACAAGAATTTATATTCTAGTAATATTATACATGTTTAAGTTAAATTGTCAAGAGCTTTCACCGTGAGCTCAGGAAAACTACACAGGAGGTTTCAACTATGGGCGATTGGACTTTTATTACAAATCACGGTCTGGTGCTGGCTTGCATCGCCAAGAACCCTGAAAAGACAGCCAGGGAGATTGGCGATGACGTCGGCGTAACCGAAAGAACTGCCCATAAATTAATTACAGACCTTGAAAGAGACGGCTATATTACCAAGACCAAGGTTGGCACGAGGAACACCTATCGAATTCACCCCAGCGTGCCAATAAAATCGGGCGATGCAGCCGTCGGGGAACTGCTGATAATGCTCGGCTGGAAACGCCGCAAAGGGTGGAAGCCAGCAGCTCCACCAAAAAGCACCGGATAATTAAAAAAAATAGCGCTTCGGTGCTTGTAGACCATTGAAAAAGGTGGGAGAATAAATAATAGCGGAGAATTTAACCCTTGAATACCAAAACTGGCTCAGGAGGTGGGAACATGGTCAGGATGACAAGGTCGGTTGCAGAAGCAAGGTTAGTTGATGTACCCGAGGAAAAGCGATTCTGGTGCCAAGACGGGAGATATCTGAAGAACCTGGAGGAACTGAAGTCCGCTCTGGAGGAGATGACGGAAGAGACCTTCCGCTTTCACTCCAATGAGATTAAGACCGACTTCAGCAACTGGGTGAAGGATGTCATCGGCGAAGATAAGCTTGCCAGAGACCTGCAGAAATGTACCACGCCGGCGCAGGCCGCCAGATATGTCGCCGAAAGGATTCAATGGTTTCAGAGCAAACTAACCAGCGCCTAGATAGTCCTAAGGCGGTAATATAAAAAGGAGGAACCTATGGTAAGCCAGGGGACGGAGAAAACTCCGGCCAGAGAAGAGAAACCGAAAAAAATAATGACTCAGCCGTTACCCCAGATTCTCGATGATATCGAGAACAGCATCAGGCTGGCCGACGAGGCCGCCGATAATGCCAGAAAAGCGGCCGATGAAGCCCGGAAAGCCGGAGAGAAAGCTGCCAAAGAAGCTGAACGAGTTGCTTCTGAGGCCATTGCCAGGGTAGAAAAGATAGCCAAGGATGCCCTGCAACTGGCCGAGTTACTTAACTCAGCAGTTAAAGAGGCAGTGGCTGTCCTGGATAAAAAGCTGACAAAGAAAGCCTAACAGGATATAAATAAGCTAAAACCGGTGCCAACCACGTCATAGATGCGGTGCGGGGAAATTATATTTCTCGCATGGCAGGTGGAAATGTTGGTTTCTGTTTAGATATCGCTGTATCAAGCTAGAATATCATAAGAAACAACCAGTAGGCGGCAATATTAATAGCAGTCAGCGGTGCGCCAATCCTGACGAACTCCAGAAAGGTCAGGGTGGTCCCGCTTCTTTTTTCTGCGTTCTGTATGATGATTATATTGCTCGCGGCGCCGAGGATGGTGAGGTTGCCGGCTATGGTGCTGCCGGCGGCCAGCGCCATCATCTCCATGGTAGAAGCCCCCGCCTGTGTCAGCACGGGTAAATACAGAGCCACCAGGGGGACATTGGAGAGCAACTGACTCAGCAGGACACTCACCCCCATTATCATCCCTGTCGAGGTCAGGTCAAGGTTTGTGGCTTCTATCGCCGACTGGAAAAAGCCGGAGTCCCAGACGCTCTGCATCAGCACAAACATGGCTGCAAAGAATATCAGCGTAAACCAGTCGAGGCGTTTTAAAATACCGGGCCTCCTCGGAATAAAGACAATGACCGGCAACGCCGCCACGAGAGCGATATAGGTCAACCTGAAATTGATATCCAGTCCCGCGAGCACTGTGCCAATCCTGGCTACAATCAGTACAACCAGTATTATCAAAGAAATTTTGGACAGGGTTGCCAGTCTGGCATCCTTTATCGGCTCGATTGCGTGCACCAGCGGCCGACTGTGAAAATGCTTCCGGTAGAAAAGCCTCAAGAGAAGGTAAGCGAAAAACAGGTTCACCAGGGTAGGCACCATGAGATATTTTAAAAAAGTAACGAACGGGTTGGGCACGCTACCATGGAGGGCTATCAGCAGGTTCTGCGGGTTGCCGATGGGGCTCATGACGCTGCCGATGGTCACGGCGAAAGCCAGGGAAAGAAGTAAGACTTTGGGCTGCGTATTGGACTTGCTCGCCAGCGACAGCACGATGGGCGTACCGATGATAGCCAGAGTATCGTTCATCAGCAGCGCCGAGAGCATACCCATACCGAAAAGGACAAAGAGCACCAGGGTATTCAGCGACCGCGCCCGGCGGAACAGCCCGTAGGCAAGATGTCCGAGATAGCCGCTGTCTTCCAGGGCCTGACCGATGACGAAGACGCCGAACAGGAAAAGCATGACGTCGGCGTTTATCGCCTGAAACGCCCTCCCCGGAGATATCTGCCCGGTGAAAAGAACGGCCAGCGCCCCCAGCAGCATTATCTGCCAGATGCGCAGCCTGATGTTGCCGACCTGGCGGACGGCGATAAGGATAAATACAACACCAAGGGCTATTATTGAAATCATACAGGCCTGAAGCCCATCGGATACAATTCTCTCATCTTCCAGCCGCGAGCCGGACTTCGTCTAGCGGAGGCCTCTACCGCTGGTACGCACCCGACCATAGTCCCGTCAGGAAGCTGCGGGCATTGATGCCGAGGACACGTGTATCGTAGCCTCCCTCCTGGACGACAAGGGTGGGATAGCGGAGAGAGCCGATCATTCTACCCATCTCCTCGAAATCTGAGGCTTCCAGGGTCCAGCTGCCGGTGGGGTCTTCCTTGGCGGTGTCCAGCCCCAGGGGAATAACGACATACCTGGGACGGAACCTGGTTACTCTCTTTAGAGCTTCCCGGAGGGCTTTGCGGTGTGTCTCGCCGTCGATATTCTCCGGCAGCGGCATATTGACATTGTAGCCCCTGCCGGCGCCCCTTCCCTTCTCCCCGCGAAAGCCGCTGAAATAGGGATAAGAGAAACTGGGATGACCGTGAATCGAGATGGTCAGTACGTCGGACCGTTCGTAGAATATTTCCTGCTGGCCGTTGCCGTGGTGATAATCGACATCCAGCATGGCCACTTTCCCGTAATTGCTGAGGAGATTGGCCGCTACCGACGCGTTATTGAAATAGCAGAAGCCGCCGAATGTGGCCGGCTCGGCATGGTGACCGGGCGGCCGTACCAGGGCATAAGCCAGGCGATAACCTTCAAGCAACTTTTTAGCCGCTGTAATAGCGCAGTCCACCGCCCTCTTGGCCGCCAGGTAGGCGTTGCCGGTCAGCGGTGTAAACGTGTCGATACAGTAATACCCGACGCGGATGGGAAGGTCTTTGGGCGGGCGCGTCCGGTTGCGCACCGGGAAGACGTAGGGATATATCGCTGTGTCTTCATCGAGTTTATTACAGACCTCCCTCAGGTAATCGACAAATCCGTGGTCATGTACCGCCTTAATATGTTTTTCAGAGTAGTGGCGTACCGGCACTCTCTGGAACAGGTCGGTCTTATTAAGCTCTGCAAGGATTACGTCTATTCTCACCGGCGACTCCACATAGCCGCGCTCCTCGACGTGGTGAATATAGTGGCGGTCGTTAATCACCAGCCTGATACGCCGGTCGGCCCGCGTGGCATGACTTACGGGGACGGGGGGCTTCTTTACGTACCTTGGTTTTCTCAGGAGTACGGGGTCGTCCCGGAACGATTCGACGACCATTTCGACGTATTCGGGAGGGACGATGCCCCGGTATTTCCTCTCCAGGATAGCCCGGACAATCCCCCGGGCAGTGTCGCGCGGCAACTCTATATCCTGTGCCAGGTCGTCATAGACAAGGTACGGCGGATTATCATCGCCGGGTTTGAGAGGCGTCTCGTAAGCGGTATTGATGATAGGGCGAGCGCCGTATCTCTCGTAGAAGCGGAGGCGCGCCGCATTCTGCTTCCTGATTTCAGGGATGCGGCTCAAAGCAGGGTCGTCCGGCAGGCATTCGAAGAAAAGGCCGATTGTTTCCAGGTCGAGCGCCTCCTCGCGTAACCTTTCGTAGAGAGCCCCGCCGATACCGCCGCCCGTCTTCTGCTCGGCGGCGGATATATAATCGAGGTAGCAGAAGTTGAGGGTCGGCTCATGGAACAGGAGGGCAAAGCCATTGACATGCCCCCTTATTCCCTCGGCCACAAAGAGAATGGCGCGAAAACGGTACTTCATCGGATCGCGGAGTTGCTCCGGCAGTTTCTTGATGTCTCTCTTGGGCAGGAGGGGGAACTGCGTCCGCAGGATTTCCTGCACCATGGCTATGGCATCCTGGTTGGCCGGAGTAATATCGTCATAGACTCTTCGGATACGAAACATAAGAAAGTCTCACCTGTCACCGGGCTACTTTTTAACTAACCGTACTAATTATACCAGTAAGATTCAACCCGCGGATAATCATACTCACGCCGATAGCCGCCAGCAACAGGCTGAAGACTCTGGAGACAGCCCTGAGTCCCCCCTGCCCCATGAACCCGGCTATCTTCTGGCTCAGAAGAAAAACAATCCAGGTGATAAGCATGTTCACGGCGAAGGATATCAGGACCATATAAAGAGGAAACTGAACTGCCAGGAGGAGCAGGGTGGTTATGGTAGCGGGGCCGACCGTTAACGGCGTGCCGATGGGCACCACCGCTACCATCTCTTCTTTGACGGTTGTGACCATATGGCCGGTGGACATATAACGTATGGAGAGTATCAGCAGAATGAGGCCTCCGGCGATAGCAAAAGAACCTACTGATATGTCCAGCACCTTCAGGATGAACTGGCCGAAGAACAGGAATATCAACCCGACGATAGTGGCCGTGAGCACGGCAAAATGGACCATCTTGCGGCGCTGCTGCTTTATCATATCCTCGCCCATCGAGATGACGAAAGGCAGATTGCCGAAGGCATCGATAACGATGAACAGCGGTAAAAAGGTCAGCACGAAGTCCTGCCAGCGTTCAGCCACGATATAGCCTTCCTTCCCGAAGCGAAATATTCATGTTTTCACCTCAGCCGTTTTTGCAGGATGAGTCTATCGTCGCCGGGTGCGTAGAAATCCGGGACACGTCCGACTTCTTCATAGCCACCCCCGAAGAAAAATCGCCGGCTCTTTTCATAAATCGGCGTTGACGATGTCTCGATAATTATCAATCTGCCACGCGCCTTCCTGATAGCTGTCTCCGCCGTCTTCATGAGGGTAGCTCCGATACCCTGGCCGCGTTTCTCCCGGCTGACCGCCTCCCAGTAGATATCCCAGGTGCCGTCGGTGCAGGGCGTGGGGCCGTAGCAGATATATCCCGCGATGTCTCCGCCGTCCTCAGCTATCATAATAATATACCCCGACCCCTTAGGGTCGCGCAGGTGGCTGTCGATGACCTCCTCGGCCACCGCCACCTCGTACGTTTTAAATTCGGGCGTATTCCGCAGTATTTGCATCAGCGCCGGCTTGTCCAGGGCGGACATCGGGCGTATTTTGACAGTCATGTTTTTTCTTCTCCAGTGCCAGTTTTAATATCTTACCGATAAACTTTGCATACGTCATGCCGGCGGCTGTGGCCTGACGGGCGGCGCCGGATTCGGGGGAGATATCCGGGTTAGGGTTGACTTCAATAACGTTCAGCTTCCCCGCTTCATCCAGGCGCATGTCCACGCGTGCATAACCGGTGCAACCGAGCAGACGAAACGCCGCCAGGGCCGTCCCGGCGATGTGCTCCCGTTCTTTCGCCCCGACTTCCGCCGGGCAGGTCACTTTCGTGCCCTTGTAGTAATCGCTTTCTGTCTCCCACTTGGCGGCAAATGTCAGAATCCGTGGTATCTCCGGCGATAGCGTATAAACGATTTCGGACACGGGCAGGACGGTGCACCGGGAATTACCCAGGACCGTGGCGTTAAACTCACTCCCGCCGATAAATTCCTCTACCAGAGCACCGCTGCCGTAGGCGCCGCTTACCGCTTTCACCTGTCTTTCCAGCGAGGGAAAGTCCCCGACCACACTGGCAGCATTGATACCGTGGCTGGCGTCCTCGCCGCGTGGCTTGACGATACACGGAAAGCCGAGGCGGAACATGTGCAGCGTCTCGGGGTTGAGCAGCTGGAAGTCAGGCGTGGGGATGCCGGCGGCTTTCAGAAGCACCTTGACCTTGGCCTTGTCCAGGGCCAGCCTGAGCACAGGGGCCTCGCACCCGGTGAAAGGCAGCCCCAGCTCTGCAAGAACTTCCGGCACCAGTGCTTCCGTTTCCGGCTCGCCGCCAAACCCTTCGAACAGGTTAAATACGACGTCAACGTCCAGGGCGGCGAGCTTCTTCCTGGCCTTTTTGAAAGGCGGCACCAGAGGGATAAGCTTCACGTCACGCCCGAGTTCAAGTAAAGATTGACGCACGGCATTGACCTCGTCAAGGACACCCAGCACCGCTTTTTCTTCCCGGGCGTCGTCATAGTGTGATGGTTGCGGTTCGTTGTAGACGATGGCTACGCGCGTACGCATTGCGGGTACCTCTCCAGGGCAGCATCAAGCACCGCCGCAATCAGCCCGTCATGAGTCCACCCCAGCTTGATAGCCATGATAATGAGGTCACTATAGCTGCCCAGTCCGGGCAGAGGATTTATTTCGATGAAGTAAGGAGTACCGTCGCGGCCGACCCGGAAATCGACCCGGGCAAAGTCGCGGCACCCCAGAGCTTTAAAAGCCTTGAGGCTGGAATGCTCCAGCTTATCGATGGTATCCCCGGGCAGGCAAACCGGTGATTCGTACTCGACCAGGTTCACGTAGTCCCGCTTTACCTCCAGCGAATAGACAAAATGCTCGACCTTCTTTTTCGGCAGCACGCGCATCATGCCTACCAGCTTTGGAGGCGAGTTGCCGATAATGCCCACCGTTACCTCGTCGCCGTCGATGAACTCCTCGACCATCACCGGCTGATGGTAACCTTTTAAAATCCGGCTTACTTCCTCTCCCACCTCGGGAACGTTATGCGCTAAAGAAGTCAGACGGATGCCCTTGCTGGAACCTTCGCAGGCCGGTTTAATGATAACCGGGAAGGGAAATCCTTCCCAGGATATCCGGGACATTTCTTCCTCGTCGGCAATCACGAGCCACTTAGGGGTGATAATGCCTTCTGCCGCCACCAGCTTCTTGGTCACGGGTTTATCCAGGCATATCGCCAGGCACTGGGGGTCGGAGCCTGTATAAGGTATATCCAGTATCTCCAGGATAGAAGGCACCTGGGCCTCCCGGCTGCGGTAGTTGCCACGGCCCTCGGCGATGTTGAAGACAATATCTATTTTTTCACGCCGGACGTTATCAAGGAACTGAGTACCGCCACCCAGCCTTACTACGTCATGTCCTCTGGATTTAAAAGCAGCGGTAATAAGTTCTACCGTTTCCGGTGAATCATATTCCTCAAGAGCATCATCGACGGCATGATGCTCCGGCATGGCTGATTTAAGATCGTACGCTAACCCGATTCGCATCAACTTCTCCTTCGGTTTTTAGCGGCAGGTCGGCATCCGCCAGCAAACTCTCCACAACCCCGCTAACCGGCACCGCCACGACTTCCTCCCCGCGGTCCTGCGAATTCGGATTCCGATAACGGAATACCTGTCCCTCGTAATTTTTCAGTAGTAGCTCGTCCTTGGTCATCGACAGCACGTAGTTCGGCTGCAACGGCACCTTGCCGCCGCCCTGGACCAGGTCAACGACGAAAGTGGGTATAGCCAGGCCGGAGGTATGCCCGCGCATGCCTTCGATTATCTTGATGCCTGCATCTACTGAGGTGCGGAGATGCTCCGTACCCTGTACCTCGTCACACTGGAACAGGTAGTACGGGCGCACTTTAATCTTCAGCATGCCGTGGCACAGCTTCGTTATAGTCTCGACACTATCGTTGACGCCGCGCAGCAGGACCGACTGGTTATTGACCGGCACGCCGGCGCGTAACAGGCGGTCGCAGGCCCCGGCCGATTCCGCAGTTATCTCGCGGGGGTGATTGAAGTGGGTATTGAGCCATATGGGGCCATACTTCGACAGCATGGCGCACAGCTCCGCATCGATACGCTGAGGCAGTACTACGGGGAACCTGGTACCGATACGTATAATTTCAATATGTTTTATTTCCCGAATCCTGGAGATAATCGACTCCAGATGACCTGTCGATAGCGTCAGCGGGTCGCCGCCGGAGAGAATGACATCCCTCACGTTGGTATTCCGCCGCAAATAGTCAAGCATGGCTTCGATTTCGGCAGGGGGACGCACCCACCCGCCGTGCCGCCATTCCCTCTTACGGGTGCAGTGCCGGCAAAGCATGGGGCAGATATCGGTCAGCACCATCAGCACCCTGTCCGGGTAGCGTTGCACCAGGCCGGGGACCACGGAGTCTTCCTTCTCTGCCAGCGGGTCTTCCAGCCCCATGGTGCCCATGGTTATCTCCAGGATAGAAGGCACCGCCTGTTTCTTTATGGGATCATCGGGGTCATCGGGATTAATAAGCGATAAGTAGTAAGGCGTTATGGAGAGGGGATATCGCTCTGTCACCAGCCGGATATGCGCCTGTTCATCGCTTGATAACGGGATTAGCTGGCTGAGCTGCTCGACGGTGGTGATTCTATTGCGGAAGTGCCACTTCCAATCGTTCCAGTTACTATCTGATACGTGGCTAAAAAATCTATGTCTAAAACTGGGGCTTTTACCGGGAGGCTCTTCTTCTAGATTCTTTACAATTAAAGGTCTACTGGGAGGTTCTTCGGTTTCGCTAACGAGATGGGTCTTGATGGTGACTCTCTCTGATACGGAGACGTTCTGGTTTTTGGCGGCCACCGACGGTGCTTTCACTTTTACTTTCTCAACACTCCTTCTGTTACAATCTTATATTTCGTTTATTCTGTAAAATGATTCAATAACTACTTGTAATCACTTTACATTCCTGTTATAATATACAGGAATTATAATTCCTAACTTAATTATACATCTTACGTAAAAATTGTCAATAGGGTTTTAGGATAATATTTTAGTAATTAGTACCATTTTTTACATGGTAAATCTTGGCTAGGAGGTGTACGTATGCCGGAATGGAAGTTCCTGACCAACCATGCTCTGGTATTGTGCTTAATCGCCCAGCAATCACGCATCACCGCCCGCGAGATTTCATCGACTATAGGTATCACGGAAAAAGCCACGCGCAATATCATCAATGACCTCGAAGCTAACGGCTACGTTACGAAAAAGAGGGAGGGGCGACGCATCAGATATAAGGTCGACCTCGACCTGCCGCTCCGACACGAACTTCAACAGGATAAGGCTATAGGTGACCTCCTTGAGCTCCTTGGTTGGAGAAGACGTAAAAAGCGAATAAAGGAAGAAGCTGTTACCTAGCCCGGATAAAACAGCGTCCCTTTATATACAGGGATTATTACCCTGCATTTTTAGAACTCTATAAAACCACGTTCACAACACTTGACAACTATTACAAGGTTATTATAAAGTTTTGCAAACCTATTTGTAAGGACACTAATATAAATCGAAGTGACAAACTACCTCTCATGGTCGTTTTAATGAGTCTGAAAGGGAAAGCCATTATTATGTAAACCATGGCAAGCTAATACATGCATAAAATTATCTATGAACCCATAGAGATTTTTATATTGAAATCCAAACGCTGCCATGATAAATTGCAAATGTAACAATCTCGTATAGAAAGCTGAAAATCAGGGAGGTGATATTTATGGAAGACACATGAGCCAGTAATTACCAGGTCTAGTACGGAATAACAGGAGGTTTTTACATGTGGAAGAAGACTAGGAAATACGTTATACCACTATCAATTTGTTTAATTTTGATTTTAACAGTATTAGCCGGCTGTACTGAAGAAGCACCAGCACCAGCACCAGC
>DATLAD010000044.1:0-12957 GCA_035527575.1 Dehalococcoidales bacterium | reverse complement strand
CCCGTAGCGTTTCTTCATGGCGATTGTCAGCTCTTCGGGGAAGCCTTCTTCGCCCTGCCTCAGGTACTGGGCTATGGCCGTATCATAGATGGCCACGTGTTGGAAAGCCTTCTGCGCCAGGCGTTTGCGCTCTTCGAGGGGCAAATCGCCCTTCTGTAATTTCTCCAGGACCAGCGGATAGTCGGCGGGGTCGACCACCACGATGACGCCGGGGAAGTTCTTGGCGGAGGCGCGTATCATGGTCGGCCCGCCGATGTCGATATTCTCCAGCGCATCCTCCAAGGTGACCCCCTCTCTGGACACCGTTTGCACGAAGGGGTAGAGGTTCACCGCCACCAGGTCTATCTTTTCTATCTTCTTCTCGGCCAGTTCTTTCATGTGGGCGGGGAGGTCGCGGCGTGCCAGGATGCCCCCGTGCACCATCGGGTGCAGGGTCTTGACCCGGCCGTCGAGGATTTCCGGGAAGCCGGTAATATCCGAGACGCTTTTCGCCGGCACCCCGCCCCCGGTCAGGGCTTTTTTGGTGTTGCCGGTGCTGAATATCTCATAGCCTAGTTTACTTAAGCCCCCGGCAAACTCGACTGCTCCCGTTTTATCCGATACGCTGATAATGGCTCTCATTAGGTCTCCTTTCACCCTCAAAGACTAAAAAGAGGGGTTTCGCCCCCTCTTAAACTCCCCGCTCTAATCTACAACCACCCTCTTATCCCCCGCCTGCTTTACCACCTCCCCTATAACCTTTGCCTCAGGCAAATGTGCGATAAAACTTTGTAAACTTTCCGGCGCGCATACCGCCACCATGCCGATGCCCATATTGAACACGTGGTACATCTCCTCGCGGTTGATATCGCCCATGCGCTGGATTAGCGGGAAAACCGGCGGTATATCCCATTTTTCGCTGTCGAACCGTATCGCCAGTCCATCCGGCAGGATGCGGGGCACGTTATCGATTAGTCCGCCGCCGGTGATATGCGCCATGCCCCTGACAAGCGGCAGCAGCGGTTTCAACTGGTTATGGTAGCAGAGGTGCGGCTCCAGGAGCACCTCGCCGATGGGCCTGTCAAGCTCCGGGTAGCGCTTCTGCAGGGCCGGCCCCGTATCGCCGAAGATTTTGCGCGCCAGGGTGTAGCCGTTGGTGTGCAGTCCGCTGGAAGGCAGACCGAGGACGGCATCGCCGGCGGTAATTTTCTTACCCGCGATAATCCCGTCCTTCTCCACTACGCCGATGACGAAACCAGCCAGGTCGAAGTCGTCGCCGCTGTAGATATCACCCATTTCCGCCGTTTCCCCACCGATAAGCACGCAGTCGACCTCCCGGCAGGCTTTAGCCAGCCCGCTGACGATGGACTCCGCCCTCTCCGGCACGAGCTTCCCGATGCCGATGTAGTCGAGGAAGAAAATCGGGCTGGCTCCGCAGGTGAAAATATCATTGACGCAGTGGTTGACGATGTCGATGCCGACGGTATCAAACTTGTTTAAAGCCACCGCCAGTTTGATTTTCGTGCCCACCGAGTCGGTGCTGGACACGAGCACGGGCTGGCGGTATCCCTTGAACTCGTACATGCCGTTAAAAAAGCCGACATCGCTCAGCACTTCGGGCCGATAGGTGGTACTGGCAACCTTGCCGATAAGGCGGTTGGAAATGTTCTTGGCGCTGATGTCAACACCGGCTCTGGTATAGGCGTCTTTCATAACGTCACCTCCTGCACCGGAGTAACCATACGTCTTAGATTACCAGAAATATGGGCGGGCTGTAAATGGCGGGTGAGCACCATCCTGTCATTGCGAGGAGCGTAGCGACGAAGCAATCTCTATCTTACGCTTTGGTGTAGTTCCCGCCCATTATTGTCATTCCGGCGAAAGACGGAATCCAGGGGAGTGCGCAGCGAGAGGGGGCGTCAGCCCCCTCTCAAAATACCTCCCCCTCCCTTAATCGAAGGGAGGGGGATTAAAGGGGTGGGTTACATTTTTAGACTATCCCCAAATCTCTCTGCCTCATCCCCCCATATTGACACGCCACCTTAACCCCGCTAGCATAATCACAGAGGTATTTCAGACACCATGCCAGAACGCTTTTTCGCCCGGCAGATAGACGTCACCACCGGCGGCGATATTAAAGTCCCGGTCTCCTTCCGGCTGGATGACCACGATTATGCCGTTGCGGAAATCCTGGAGTCCTGGCCGGACCACGGCTTCGGCAAAAGCTCATCAGGCCGCAAGCGCTGGTGGCAGCGCCATCACCGCAACTACTACCGCGTCAAAACCACCGCAGGCGAAGTCTATGAAATCTACCACGATCGCGGCACCAGCCTCAGCCACCCCGAGCTCAAAAAATGGTTCCTCACCCGCCGGCTCTAACCCGCATATTGCATCATTTCCAGTTTTATCTTAGAATAAAGGGCGTAACCGTGGCGACGTGGCCAAGAGGTTAAGGCGGGGGTCTGCAAAACCCCTATTCGGCGGTTCGAATCCGCCCGTCGCCTCCACTTTCTTTGCAAAGTCCCCAAATAAAAAGCGGGCTGCAGAATTATCCTGCAACCCGCGCCTGCCATGCCCCGCCCGTTCATCAGGATAAACAGGCTTCTAATTCATCCTCGTAAACGACTACCTCTTTCCTGTTCACGCCGACACTCACGTTATAGATATAAAAGACCTGGCCCGTCCGCGGGCTTATCCAGTAGTAATCGGAGACCTTGCCCACCTGACCCGCGTACTGGTTGATATCGTTTTCCCGCTGCGATATGCCCTGTTCGCCCACAGGTTGTATGATAACCCTCTGCCCTACCATGTACTTGGGCCTCACGGCGTTATCCTTCATAGTCATTTGCGCATAATAATACTAAATCATTTATTTGTCAATACTTTATCGCGCAATTCTATACAATTTTTACATCAAACAGGTTCCAGGGTTCCCGTAAAGGCTAGTGCCAGCCAAAACCCTGGCGCAGGCCGCGTATATAACCCGCCTGACCGGCATGCTGCAGGCCGTCGCTCAATGTGCCGATGAGCATCATCCCCATAGTCGGCGGGGGCTTGAAAGGCGTGCCTTCGATTACTTTATCCAGGTCGGACTTTTTCAGGGTGGGGAAGTATTTCTGCGACCTTTCCAGCACCGCTTTATGATAACCGAGCAGCGTCTCGGCATCGGGAGATATAAACGTGACCAGGTCCGCCGGCTTATCGCCCATCCCGGAGTCTTTGGGGTCGGCCGGCCGGCCGAACTTCTTATGCCATCCGTCCTTAATCCACAGCTGTTCCTCACCCATGAATTGAGCGATTTGCACGTCCTGCCAGCGCGTCAGGTGCCAGACCAGCCAGCCGATGCTGTTGCAATCGGGCTTGGGCTGCCAGTTCAGGTCCTCCCCGTTAAGGTCTTTAAGTGTGTATCCCAGCGCCCTCAATATGCCCCCGTAAGCAGCCGATAAGAAGTCATGCGTTTCCATAGTTACCTTCCTTTCTCAACGATGGATTAACGGCAACACCCGAAATATTATGTTGCTTCCAAGCGCGATATTACATTTTATACATATATTCAAGCAACTTTCAATTAACTGTGTTAATATATGCTACCTTGACACCCCCACTCCCACCCCCTACAATTACTCTGGAAGCGCCGGGATGGCGGAATAGGCAGACGCAGCGGACTTAAAATCCGCCGGAGAAATCCTTGTGGGTTCGAGTCCCTCTCCCGGCACCGGAAACGAAGTAATAAAGACCATGGACCAGGAAATTTTAAATCATTACCTGAAATTCAGCACTTTTACCAATCCCGGTTTTTATAAGCCGTATTTTCATTCGCTCCCCGATGATATCCGGGAACTGGGGAATCTGGTAAGCCACCAGATTATACACAGGGTAACCTTAAGGGAAGGCAACACGAATGCCAATCAGGACCTGAGATACGGGGATATGGACGAGTATCCCTGGCACCGCCTGCGCTGCGAGGACGATACGTTGACCACTGCCGTCTCAATGGTCGCCGAGCTCTTCCGACTGGACAGCAGCGGATTTGTAACGGACAGGAAAGTAGAAAATAAAATCGTGGTAACCTGCCGCTATACCGCGATTCTCATGGCGTCCATTCTCAAATCGAAAGAGATTCCCTGCCGGGTCCGTTCCGGGTTTGCGCCGTATTTTTTAAAAGGCAGCTGGGACCACTGGATTAACCAGTACTGGGATAAAAATCAGGAAAGATGGGTTACTTTCGACGCGGATGGTTTCCTGGACTACATTGGCTTCGACCAGTACGATATGCCCCATGATAAATTCGACTGGGCCGCCGCCACCTGGCTGGGTGTGAGAAAAGGAGCGCTTAACCCGGATAACTTTATCAACACCGGCGGATTCAAGGGCCTGGAGCCGATATTATGGGCGGTATTTTACGATTTTCATTCCCTGATGAATAACGAGATTTTATACCTGCAGGCACCCGTCTACATACATAATAAATTCGATTCGTTAACCGAGAAAGAACTTAAAGAAATCGATGCCCTGGCCGAGTTTCTGATGGAACCAGACAAGAATTTTGTAAAACTCCGGGAATTATGGGAAACTGATAAAAAATTCAGGATACTGAACGGCCCGTTAATAAATGATGCTGACCATGTCCGGTGGAAGTAGCTAAATCTAACACAGGAGTGTGACATGCCTCCCTGGCTGGTGATTTTAATAGGATACCTCCTCGGCTCTCTACCGACGGCGTATTTCACCGGTCGAATCCTCAGAGGCAGGGATATCCGGTATATGGGCGATGAGAACGCGGGCGCCGCCAACGCCTACCGCGAGCTGGGATCCAGGGCGGGCGTGCTGGTAGGCGTCATCGATGCCGCCAAGGGTGCCGCGGTTATCTTTATCGCTCAGGCGGCCAACATGTCCCAGGCTGTCGTCCTGTTCACCGGCCTGGCGGCCGTCATCGGACATAACTGGCCGGTCTTCCTCGGCTTCCGCGGCGGGCGGGGGGTGAGCACCACCATCGGTATATTGCTGGTCCTGGTAACCCTGCCGATGCTCATACTGGCTTTACCCACACTGTTAATCCTTATCATTAAAAGGAATGTCACCCCGTCTATGGCATTTCTCTTCATCGTGCTACCACTCGTAGACTGGTGGCTCAAGGCGCCGGCTATACTCATCGCTTACGGTATAGCGCTACCCGCCCTTACGGGAATTACCAGCTACTTCAGGACAAGACCGAAGGCCATACGAGAGGCCTGAAAACGCCCCTGCTGATTGACAATAACGGGCCATATTGTTAAACTGAAATTGCAGATATACGGCAATAAGGCCTGATAGCTGCACGGAGTTAGTCTACGGTTTAACCTGCCCGGAAAATCGGAGAATCAGGATTTCGCCAAATCGACAGTTTAAGCATCAGAGTTCCGATATGATAAGGGGCTGCATTGACCAGAAAAAACGGGATGGGTCTGGTCCAGATCTTTACCGGTAACGGCAAAGGCAAGACAACAGCAGCGCTGGGCACAATTCTCAGGGCTGCCGGTCACGGCATAAAAGTATTCATTGTGTTCTTCATGAAGGGCGACTACGAGTATGGCGAATTCAGCGCCCTGCTGAAACTCCCCAACGTTGAGATATACAAATCCGGCTTCCGGCAATTTACCGACCCTCTAAATATCAAGCCGGAAGAAATAGAGCAGGCAAAATCGGCCCTGGCGGCTGCCCGGAAAGCCGTCCTCAGCGGCGATTACGGCCTGGTGGTGCTGGACGAAGTGAACGTCGCCCTGGAATACAAACTCATCGAACTTGACGAAGTCATTAAACTCATCGAAGACAAACCTCCCCATGTAGAGCTAATCCTTACCGGTCGCTATGCCGATAACAGGCTGATTGAGATAGCCGACCTGGTAACCGAGATGATAAAGGTCAAACATCCCTTTGATAAAGGCGTCAAAGCCAGAAAAGGTATCGAATATTAATTAAACGGAGGTAGCTATGAAGGTTACACTGAGCGTCATTAAAGCTGACATTGGCGGCTATGTAGGACACTCCGAATCGCACCCCGACATTATCGCCAAGGCTCAGGAATGCTTGAATAAGGCTAAAAAGGACGGGTTGCTGATTGATTGCCAGGCGACCAAGTGCGGCGACGACCTGCAGCTCATCATGACGCATCAGAAAGGGACAGGCAGCTATGAAATCCACAAACTGGCCTGGGACACATTTATCACCGGCACCGCCCTGGCTAAGAAGATGAAGCTTTACGGCGCCGGACAGGACCTGCTGACAGATGCTTTCTCCGGCAATGTCAAAGGAATGGGGCCGGGGCTTGCCGAGATGGAGTTCGAAGAAAGGACTTCGGAGCCGGTACTTATCTTCATGGCGGATAAGACCTCCGCCGGGGCCTGGAATATGCCCCTTTACAAGATGTTCGCCGACCCCTTTAATACCATCGGGCTGGTCATTGCCGCTAACATGCACAACGGCTACACCTTTGAGGTTCACGACGTCAAGGAACATAAAAAGATTCGCTTTAATGCCCCTGACGAGATATACGATATGCTGGTTTTTATCGGGGCGCCGTCACGCTTTGCCATTAAGGCCGTCTATCACCGGGATACCGGGGAAATAGCGGCAGCCTCCTCGACGGAGCGCCTCTCGCTGCTGGCCGGCAAGTACGTGGGCAAGGACGACCCGGTTTGTATTGTCCGGTCGCAGGGAATCTTCCCGGCGGTCGGTGAGATACTGGAGCCGTTCGCCTCGCCCATCCTGGTAGAGGGATGGATGCGCGGCTCCCACATGGGGCCACTGATGCCGGTATCAATCAAGGACAGCACGCCCTCCCGCTTTGACGGCCCGCCGCGAGTAATATGCCTTGGTTACCAGTTAAACAATGGCCATCTCTTAGGGCCTCGGGACATGCTTGCCGATAAGGCATTCAACCTGGCGCGTCACCAGGCCAACGAGATGGCGGACATGATGCGCCGCCACGGTCCTTTCGAGCCCCACCGCCTGCCCCTGGAAGAGATG
Organism: Dehalococcoidales bacterium; assembly: GCA_035527575.1. Classification (GTDB taxonomy): domain Bacteria; phylum Chloroflexota; class Dehalococcoidia; order Dehalococcoidales; family RBG-16-60-22; genus JAFGPF01. Next base: position 5,973 of record DATLAD010000044.1, on the reverse strand, counting down.
GAATATACCACCATGCCGCAGGTGATGGATAAGCTCAAGGGCAGGTTCGAGGACCTTGGCTGAGGAGCGGCTTTGAGCGATAACAGGCTCCTGCTGGCGACCAACAACAAGGGCAAGGTACGGGAGTATAAAAGTCTGCTCCGGGGAATTCCTTATGAGATAGTAACACCGGCGGAGCTTGGCATTACCGTAGAGGTTGATGAAGCCGGGGGAAGCTTCGAGGAAAACGCCAGACTGAAGGCAACCGCCCTGGCGGCGGAGAGCGGCCTTCTATCGCTGGCTGACGATTCCGGACTCGAAGTTGACGCCCTGGGGGGCGAGCCGGGGGTTCTCTCGGCCCGCTATGCCGGAGAGGGCGCCTCGGATACGGAGAGAATAGACTACCTGCTGGCCAGGCTTAAAGATGTCTCCGAAGAAAAGCGGACCGCCCGCTTCCGGTGTGTGATTGCCATCGCCGCACCCGACGGCAGGGTTGAGTTTTGTGAAGGGGAGTGCCGGGGGTTCATTACCAGGGAACCTCGCGGAAATAACGGATTCGGCTACGACCCCGTTTTTTACCTGCCGGAACTCGGCAAAACGATGGCGGAACTTACGCTGGAAGAGAAGAACCGGGTCAGCCACCGGGCACGGGCCGCAGAAAAAGCACGGGAAGTGCTGATGAAAATCGCCCGCGAATCTTGAGATTAAGGCGCCTCGTAAGTCGCTTCGAGTTCACTCATTCCTTGTAAACTCTTCCATCGGGAATGGCTTGCCGTGCCCGGGGTAAACGGTTTTTATATTAAGACTTTTAATTTTTTCGATACTGGCATTCAATTCCGCAGCGTCGTCGATTAAAGGCGTCGGCGCTGGTCGTTTATTGTTCACTAACAGGTCGCCGCCAAAAAAGTCGCCATCTCTTGTAAGCACCCCTATGGAACCCCTGGAGTGTCCCGGAATATGAACGACTCTGGCATCCAGCCCGTATCGAGACAAATCGTCTCCATCGGCGATAAATACATCGGGCTTGAACCGGCGGAAAATCAGCAGTCCTGCAATGTACATCAGCGCTCTGGCGATTACTCCTCGCCTGCTTTTTCTGCTCAGAAGCATCCTCCCGCTTTCGACCGCCGCGGAGTCGTCGCGGTGGATGGCTATGATTGCACCGTATTTCTCACGGAGCCAGGCGCAGTTGCCAGTATGGTCGAAATCAGCATGAGTTATTACGATGAGCTTGAGGTCTCCAGGTCTGCATTCTGCCTGATTCAGAGCTTTTTTCAGAGCGCCGCGCTGAAAAGAGACACCCGTATCTATAAGTATAAAGCCGGAATCAGTTTTCAAAAGATAGCAGTTCACAATACTGGTAGATATGGTTTTGATATCTTCGTTCATGCCGCCACAATTCTAGTATTTTTCCCCATGACATATCAAGCAAGAATCTCATATTCTCAGGAATAGCTAAAAACCTGTATTATCATGTATAATACCCATTAGAAGGTATTGCTATGACCGGACTTTCTGATTCGTTCCAGCGCCCTATAAACTATCTGCGCATCTCGGTGACGGACCGTTGCAACCTGCGCTGCGTTTACTGCATGCCGGCAGAGGGCGTCGCCCTGATGTCGCACTATGACATCCTCAGCTACGAAGAAATCTACACCGTGGTCAAAGCCGCCGCGGAGATGGGTATCAATAAGGTCAGGCTTACCGGCGGTGAACCGCTGGTGAGGGCGGGACTGGCAGACCTGGTGAGGCTGCTGGCGAACATCGATACTATCGACGATATTTCCCTGACGACCAATGGCATCCTGCTGGCACAACACGCTGCCGAACTGAAAGAGGCCGGCCTGCGGAGGGTGAATGTCAGCCTGGATACCCTCAAGCCCGAAAGTTTCCGGCAGATTACCCGGTGCGGCAATCTCGAAGATACGCTTGAAGGCATCGAGGTTGCCCGGACGGCGGGGCTTACCCCTGTTAAAATCAACGTGGTGGTCATGGCCGGCATTAACGATGACGAGCTTACCGGTTTTGCCGCTAAAACAGTCAATGACGGGTGGCACGTGCGTTTTATCGAATATATGCCTGTCAACGGCGACGAACCGGTTGCCGCCAGATTTTTTTCGGTCAGCGAAATGAGAAAACGCATCGAATCGCTGGGCAAACTGGAGCCTTGGAAGGTCGATGTGGGCAACGGGCCGGCCAAATACTTCCGCCTGCCCGGAGCCTCCGGCACCATCGGCTTCATCACGCCGATTACGGAACACTTCTGCTACCAGTGCAATCGACTCCGCCTTACCGCCGACGGCAAGCTCCGCCCCTGCCTGCTGAGCGAGGAGGAGATAGACCTGAAGGAACCCCTGCGGAGCGGCGCCTCGGTCTTAGAACTGAAAAACCTGATTGAAAAGGCAATTGCCAGCAAGCCGAAAGGCCATCGCCTGGCCGAAGGCAAAAAAGGCAAGGGCAGGCCTTTCTCTCAGGTGGGGGGATAAAAATCATACATCGCCGGGGAGTTTAAGAGGGGCAAAGCCCCTCTTTACAAAACCCCCGCTCTCCTCCATACTGCCTCGAAAGGAGAGGGGGATAAAGGGGGTGAGGTTAATCGATGGCTGACAAAAAGCTGACCCACATGGATGACGCCGGCCGCCCCCGCATGGTGGATGTCACCGGGAAGGCCGATACCGCCCGCGTGGCTGTAGCCAGAGGCGTTGTCAGGATGCAGCCGGCCACCTTCCGGTTAATCAGGCAGGGCGGGACCGCCAAGGGCGATGTGCTCTCGGTAGCCCAGCTGGCCGGTATCATGGCCGCCAAGCGCACGCCCGACCTGATACCGCTGTGCCACCCGATTCTCATCGGAAACGTCAACATCGAGTTCAGCCCCGACGAGAAGAATAGTACCGTGGAGATTACCGCCACCGTCGAGAGCACCGGCAAGACCGGCGTGGAGATGGAGGCGCTGACGGCTACAGCCGTGGCCGCCTTGACGATATATGATATGTGCAAGGCTGTCGACCGCGGTATGAAAATAGAGAATATCCGCCTGGTACGGAAAAGCGGCGGCAAAAGCGGGACAATAGAGCTTGAATAGAGCCAGATTATGTTGTATACTAATCCACCACTGGTATTTTTGGGGGGTGCACTATGAAGTTATCATGTCTTCAGGAGAATTTAAACCGGGGACTCAATATCGTCGGGAGGGCCGTAGCCACCAGGACGACGCTACCTATCACCAATAACGTCCTCCTCGCTACCGATGACGGCCGTCTGAAACTTGTGGCCACCAACCTCGAGATGGCTATCAGCTGCTGGATCGGCGCTAAAATAGAAGAGGAGGGTTCCATCACCGTACCTGCCCGGCTTCTCACCGAGTTTGTCAGCTCCCTGCCTAACGACACGATTGAAGTCCACCTTTCCCCGCAGACCAAGACCCTGGGTCTGAAGTGCGCCCGCTTCGAAGCCCGCATCAGCGGAGTAGATGCCAAGGAATTTCCGCCGATACCCAGCGTCGACGAGGGCATCGCCACCAAGGTTGAAGTCGAAGCCTTACGGCAGGGAATTAACCGGGTTGTCTTTGCAGCCGCTACAGAGGAGTCGCGTCCGGTTCTAACCGGTGTCTGCACCCAATTCGAAGGCGACGCGCTGACACTGGCGGCGGCGGATGGGTTCAGACTGGCTGTCTACAAGCTGCCCATCGCCGACCCGGTCAGCCAGAAGATGGAGGTCATCATCCCGGCGCGGACTCTGGCGGAGCTCAATCGACTCATGGCCGAACAGGAGGAATCCGTCGATATAATGCTCAACCCCAACAAAAGCCAGGTCCTCTTCCAATTGAAGAACGTGCAGCTGGTGTCCCAGCTCGTCCAGGGTACCTTCCCCAACTATTCTCAGCTTATTCCCCAGAGCTATAATACCCGCGTGATTGTCAGCGTCGCCGAATTCCTGCGGGCGACCAAGACCGCCTCAATCTTCGCCCGCGACGGCAGCGGCATCGTTCGCCTGGTGATAACACCGGGAAGCGAGAAAAACCCCGGCAAGATTACCGTTTCCGCCCGTTCCGAGGAGATTGGCGACGACGTCGGCGAGATAGACGCCACGGTAGAGGGCGATGATGCCAAGATTGCCTTCAACGGCAAATACCTGACCGATGTCCTTAGCGTGCTCCACGAAGCGCAGGTAGCTCTGGAGACCACCAATCCTTCGAGCCCCGGCCTTATCCGGCCGGTAGGCACGGACAACTATACCCATGTCGTCATGCCGATGTTCGTGCAGTGGTGAGTGAAATTCAGAAGGAAATACCAAAAATTTCTATACGGCGGGTGCTCAGGTGCGGGTTGTAACTTGGTTTCTGTGCAGGATTTAGGTTATTTTCTGCGGTATTCCCTGGCTGCTTTGGTAAAAGACAGTATGTTTTCCAGCGGTGTCTGAGGTGCCAGGTCGCAGCCCGGGGCAACAAGAAATTCCTTTCTGGTTTTCACAGTCTCCAGCAGCTTGATTGTTTCACCCTCTATCTCTTCGGGGGAGCTCTTGGAGAATTTCTGGGGACTAATATTTCCGATGACGACAATGCTGTGAGGGACACTCTTTATCACCTGAGCTATATCAACGTCATCAATGCTCAACGCCACAGCTCCAGATTGACACATCTTTTCGATGATATGCCCTGCTTTACCACAGACATGGAGTATGCAGGGCCTGGCCAGCGACCTGATAATTTTTCTAGTGCAGGTCAAAGAAAAATCCTCATATGCTGACGCAGATATCTGGGAGCCGGTCGGTTCAGCGATTATTATCATATCTGCCCCGGACTTTATTAACGCCTGGGCATACCGAATAATGACCTTTTCACAATATTCCAGTATCGCTCTGATTTTTTGGGGATTCTTTCTCGTGTCCAGGTAAATATCCGTCCCTGCCAGATGTGCTGCCAGGGTAAAGGGGCCGATTACCTCCCCGATTTTCAGCATGGAAAAATTTCTTTTCATCAGCCGCATCGTTTCCAGGAATACGGGCATGCGGCCGTTCAAGTGAGGGTCGGGGACTTTGAGTTCAGCCAAGTCATCGATTGTTTTAACCGGATGCGACATCACCACGGGTGCATTATAGTCGTCAAACTTAGTCTGACAACCACAGGCTTCTGCCTCCAGGCTCATATCAACAAACAAACACAGTGTGTCCAGCCCCATTTCTTCTACGGTATACGTCATGGCTTTGTACAGCAACCGCGGGTCTTTTAACGCGTCCTTAATAGTAGAATGTGTTAATAATACCGCTGGCGCTCCGGCGGACGCCGAGACAATCCTTCGGCCGGCAATTCTAGGCAATAACGGGAACTGTATTTTTACCACAGTAAGGAGTAATAGATGAACTACCGGCTTGAGCCCTTTTACATGGCCGATCCGGTTTAACAAATCGATAAGGTTCATGGTAAATCTCCTATTTGGCGGATTACCAGCATGGCATTGGCTCGATACTCTCTCCTATCATCGCCGGCTGGATAGCCGATACCACAGGCACACTTAGCTGGTCGTTTGTCCTGGCCGCGGCTGGTGCCGTAATATCCCTCTGCCTTCTAGCACCAATATGGCAAGGATCGCCGGCGACCTTGCCCCAAAGACAGTAATTGCACTCCAAGGACTCTGAGCAGTTGGCTCATGATGGCACCTTTTAAAGATTCGCTCAGCGACATTGCACAGATATTATACAGGTTCACTTGACAAATAGTAATAGAAGTGGTGTAATTGAGGCGCTTTTAAATACACCTTCTGGAATATATTGAGGCGCTCTTAAATAAACCTTCTGGAACATAATGAAATTGTATTGAAATTTATTAGTTCTACTTTTAATATATTTTAAACAGTACCTTGTAATAACGTAATTAAGGAGGTGATGATATCTCAGATAAAATTTTAGAGAGATAAATCTACGAATTATAAAAGCAGAAGGAGGTAATTCAGTGAAAAAGCTCTTGCTAGTGTTCTTCGCTATCACCTTATTAGCATT
>DATLAD010000043.1:0-14975 GCA_035527575.1 Dehalococcoidales bacterium | reverse complement strand
TCGGGTCAAGCCCGAGAATGACGTAATTACATGATCTCCGTTGGTTTGTTGACATAAGCTGAAATCTGCTAAACTGAGAATAGCCTCCTGTTTTAATAGTAACGGTATGATGAAGAAATTTGCAAGAACAATATCCGGGGTAACGCCTCTGGCGGTGATGACCCGCCCTATGAGCTGCCCCGGTAAATGCCTGTATTGCCCGACTTATCAGGATGCGCCGCAGAGCTACACGCCGGAATCGCCGGCGGTGCTGCGCGCTAAGAAGTGCGATTACGATGCCCGGCAGCAGGTGGAGTTGCGCCTGAGGATATTTTCGGAAATGGGGCACCCCACGGATAAAATAGAGCTTATCATCATGGGCGGCACCTTCCTGGCGCAACCTGTCGATTATCAATACCAGTTTATCAAGGACTGCTACGACGGACTTAACGGCGTGATAGCCGCCAATCTGGAAGAAGCCAAACGACTTAATGAAACGGCCGTCAACCGCTGCACCGGACTATGCATCGAGACCCGGCCGGACTGGTGCGGGCAGAAGGAAATCGACCGGATGCTGGAGTTCGGCGCTACGCGGGTCGAGCTCGGCGTGCAGACCCTTGACGACGATATCTACCGGCTGGTGAGGAGGGGACACGGGGTAGCGGAGGTGGTTAAAGCTACCGCCTTGCTCCGGGAGCACGGCTTCAAGGTCTACTATCACTGGATGCCGGGACTACCCGGCTCGACGCCGGAGAAGGATTTAGAGATGTCCCGGGCGCTTTTTACCGATGAACGCTTTAAGCCGGACGGCCTGAAACTTTATCCCACCATGGTGGTAGAGGGCACCGGGCTGGAGAAATGGTACCGGGAAGGGCGCTACCAGCCCTATGACAATGAGACGATGGTTAACCTGATAATCGGGATAAAATCGATTGTTCCCAGGTATGTCAGGATTTCCCGGGTGCTGCGCGATATTCCGTCCAAGTTCATCGTCGCCGGCCTCAAGGACTCGCTGCGGGATATCATCAGGGAGAAGATGAAGCGGGACGCCATCGAGTGCCGTTGCATAAGGTGCCGCGAGTATGGGCACCGGGCGCGGGCCGGCTGGGAGATAGGCGAACCCGGGATGGTCAGGATGGACTATGAAGCCGCGGAGGGCAGGGAAATTTTCCTGTCTTTTGAGGACGAAAAGGAGACGCTGTTCGGCCTGCTGCGACTGAGGATTCAGTCAAAGCCCATCCCGGCGCTGGAACAGGGATTGAACGGTAATATTGCCCTGGTCAGGGAGCTGCACGTTTTCGGTCCCGAGGTCCCTCTCAGCGAACAGATAACGGAGGCCGCCCAGCACAAGGGACTGGGCAAGGCTTTGCTCCGTGAAGCGGAGCGCATAGCCCTTGACGAGTTTCAGGCCGGCCGGATAATAGTCCTGAGCGGCACCGGAGCTAAAGAATACTACCGCACCGAGTTCGATTACCTCTCGCAGGGCGACTATTTAGTTAAGAACCTCGGACCTCAGGGTTAATTATCCTTGCATCAGGGCTTACGATTCTGGGTCTGTTTTTGTGTCTCCGTTTGGACTTTTACCTGTACCGTAATGTTATCCGACCCCTGCGCCTGATTGGCCGTGTTTAATCTTAATCGTTCTCTGACCTCTGCCTGTATCCTGTTTAATACGGTTTCTTCATCGGGAATATCACCCAGCGCGTTTTTCTCCCGGAGTTTCTCTACAGCCCTTTCGTACTTCCTTACCGAGTTCATTATGGCATTTTCGATGGCCAGCCGGGCGGTTTCAGGGACTTTTTCATAGACTCCGCTCAGGACCTCCAGGCGGTTGGTGGTTGCCTGGGCCAGGCGTTGCATGGTGGCGGTGATATCGATACCGTTTTCCTCGGCGAAGGCGGTCATTTCTTCTTCCAGTTCAGCAATCCTGGCGGCGTAATCCAGGGCTTCTTCAACATCGGCTGTCACGTTATCGGTAGTCACGTTATCGGTAGCGCGCACCCTGGCTCTTTCCAGACGGTTCTCGATGGTGTCCGAGGCAATATCGATAGCCTTTTCCGTCTTTTCTTTAGACAGTGCCCGCAGGGCGTTTATCTGCCCGTTCATGGAAGCTGTCCTGGCGCGCGTAAGGGCTTGCTTGGCCTGTTCCGGGACCTGGTCTTTAACCCTGTCCAGGACGTTCAGGTGTTTGGCGGTGGCTAGAGCCACTCTCTCCGATATGTTATCGGAAACGCCTTGCCTTACGGCCGCCTCTAACCTTTCGTTAACCATAGCCATAAACCCTTCATAATCGTTGGCGGCGCGTTCCATTTCTCTTACTCTGTTTTTTGCCGCCATAGCTCCTGCTTCGGCCAGTCGCTCTTCGGCGTACTTCAGGGCTTTCCTGGCCTTGGCCTCGTTGCCGAAGGTGAAGAACATGCCGATGTTCTTTCCCCATGTGTCCAGGAAGTAGAAGGGGCTATCCGGGGTAAGACCCGGGTCGGGTAGTTCTTCATCCTGGGCGTAAGCGGTGCCGCCGAAGAAAAGCGACGTGATGAGAAGGCAGCTAATTAGTGTTATTCTCAATAGTTTCTGTTTCATGGTCGGCCTCCCTTTTTAGAAAAATAGCATTTACTATATTATATAACGTAAGGGGTGTTGTTTGGTTAGGTATGCTCTGGGAAAAAAGTCCCTGGTAAATAGGTAATTCAACAATCTGAGTTCAGTCTCTGCCCAGCTGGCGTAACCTGTCGTCACTGATGCCGAAGTGATGGGCGATTTCATGCTGGACGACCCGCTTAACTTCGGCGATAATCTGCCCGTCGTTTTTGCATATGGCCTCAATCGGCTTCTTGAAGATGGTCACTTTATCCGGCATGACGAATCCGTAGCCGTGGGTTCGGCGTGTCAGGGGCACGCCTTCGTAGAGACCGAGCAGGGTTTCACCCCGCCTCCCTCCCAGCACCCGCAGTTGGGCGCGCGTCGGCTCGTCGGCTACCACCACGTCGATATTTTCCAGCCTTTCCCGGAACTCTTCGGGCAGGCCATCGATAGCCCTGGCCACGAGCCCTTCAAACTTTTCGCTGTCCATTATCCCTGGCTTTCCTTAACGACCATATTACGTATATTAATATGAAATAGGCGCTGACGCTGGCAAGCAGCACCAGGAAACCTATTACCTTGCAGAGGAAATGGTCGGCCTGCGTCGAGATGATAAAGCGGACGAAATGGGTAACGCCGGCCAGGAGCCCGGCGGTGAGCGCTGCCGTACTTCCGACGGAAAAGGGCAGGGCTTTCAGCTTTTCGGGCTTTACCACGAGGTAAGCGAAAAGGGCGTCCGCGCCGATGAGCGCCACGATAAGGGGTATAAAAATAAGCATGGTGCCTGAAGTGGGTATGACCACTATCTGCCATATGGCACGGATAACTATAGCGATAACCGCCATTGTGAAAGTAATGATGCACCATACTTTCAGGCGTGAATGGTTCATGGTATCGTTTTCCTCCCGGTTGATGGTTTTCCTCTACGGCTCTTCCAGCTGTGCCAGGTCGAATTTCATGCCGTCCCGCGCCGCGATAACCCTTACTCCGGTCTTTTGAGACAGGTCCTCGGCGATGAGCCACGGCTTGGCCTCCCATACGTGCAGGCCGAAGTGGCTTATAATTGCCACCGTGGGCTTTATCTCTTTAATGATGCGTTCGACATCCGGTATGGAAAGGTGGTCGATGGGCGGCCTGGGTTCCGTGAGCACCATGTTGATGATTATCAGCTCGCTGGCGTAGCTCCGGTACAGGCTATCGAAGTACCGCGTATCGGCAATGTAGGCGAAGGTATGCCCGGTAGTCTTAAAGACTATGCCGTATGTCTCCACCGGGTGTACGTGCCGGACCGATGTCGTGAAGGTTACGTTGCCCGTTGTGTAAGATTTTTCTCCCTCCAGTAACACGATACTTTCAATGTAGTTTTTCAGGTAAGAGAAGATAACCGGTTCATGTTCCAGGGCGTCGGCGGGAGCGAACAGGCAGCCGTGCCGGTTGAAGCCGCCGTTGGTCATGGCTTCAATCATGACGTTGGTATCCGCCGAGTGGTCCAGGTGGCGGTGCGATAGTACGATGGCGCTCAGTTTTTCGGCGTTCAGTTTTCTCCTGGTGGATTGCACGATGCTTCCCGGACCGGGGTCGACGAGTATTTCGGTGCCGTTCAAACTCAGCCAGAGACCCCCTGAGGCGGCCAGCTGTCTGCTTACCATGAATCGGGCACCGGCGGTTCCGAGAAAGGTAATGGTGTCGGCCGAATTGCTTTGTTTACTCATGTCCAGTTTAGCTATTTCTATAATAGGAGATGGGGATTTTTTTTACAATCGGGTTCTCCGGATAGCGGCCAATTTTGACAATTTTATTTTCCCATATATATACTTAGGTATAAAGATATATATCGGATGATACAAGTATCTTTAAATTCATTCTGGTACAATAGGAGGTAGAGAGAAATGGAAAAACAAACGACGACTCCCCGCGGTAATCTGGAGGCTTTACTCAATAGCTGCCCGGATGCCATTCTTGCCATAAACGCCGAAGGTGTTATCAAATTCGCCAATAATGAGGCCTGCAAGCTCACCGAGCGTAACATGAACGAGCTTATCGGCGAAAGCATCGTTGAAGTCTATGAAAATATAGAGGCCGCTCGGGAAGCCAACCGCAAAATTTATAAGGCCGGCGGGACTATTCACGACATGGAAACCACCACCAAGACAAAATCAGGCAAGTTAGTTCCGGTGCGTGTTTCGGCATCACATCTTTGTGATAGCAGCGGCAAATATATCGGCGGTGTCGGCTATTTTGCCAAGTACCGTCCCTGGAGCGGTGCCGAGGCTCAGGTTAAAGCACGCGTCGATGAACTGGAGGCCAAGCTCGATAAGTGGAAGGCACTGGCGGCCCCCGTTTTTGAACTGTACCCCGGTCTTTCCGTTATGGTAATTGTCGGCCACCTCGATGTTGACCGCTTTGAAGATATCACCACCAATCTGCTCAACCATGTGGAGAAGTACAAGACGCGGGTGGTATTGCTGGACCTCTCTTCGGCGGTCGTGATCGATGGTGAGGTCGCCAGGCATTTCGCCAAGGCGATACGGACCGTACGGTTGCTCGGAGCAGACTGTATTATCGCCGATATGCAGACCACCATGGCCCGGGCGATGGAACCGCTCATGGCCGACCTCGGCTCCGTAAAGTCTTACAGTTGCATGGAAATTGCTCTGGAAGAGGCGTTAAGAGCAATCGGTTATGAAATCCGCGAGAAGGAATAGACTCTTAAGGACTAGAACCAGGAGGACTGAATATTGGACAAGGTATTTCCCAGTGTAGATGAAGCCGTAGCAGACATCCCTGACGGGGCTTCAATCGCTATATCCGGCTTCTTTACCGCCGGAACGCCTATTCCCCTGATAAAGGCACTGGCCAGGCAGGGGGCTAAAAATTTGACTCTTATCTGCATGCAGATGGGGCCGGGTAACGAGGATATCAATCAGCTGGTTATCAATAAACAGGTCAAGAAGGCTATCTGCAATTATCCTTTCTACCGCTCGGCCAGCCGGGGAGCCGATTCTCCTGCCGAGCAGGTGGTGCGTTCCGGTGAACTTGAAATGGAAGTATATCCGATGGGCACCTTCTCCGAGAAGCTGAGGGCCGCCGGAGCCGGTATTGCCGCCTTCTATACTCCCACCGGCGTGGGTACGGTTGTGGAGAGGGGCAAGGAGAAAAGGAAATTCGGGAAACAGGAATATCTCTTGGAGCTTGCCATCAAGCCTGACTATGCTTTCGTGTACGCTTACAAGGGAGACCGCATGGGCAATCTCCAGTGCCACATGACCGCCAGAAATTACAGTCCGGAGATGTCAGCCGCGGCGAAAATTACCATTGCCGCCGTGGAGAACCTGGTGGAACCCGGTGAAATCGCCGGGGATATGGTACATATTCCGGGTATCTATGTTCAGAGGGTGGTGAAAGTAGACAGGCCTGCCTACTTCCCGACTATCGACTGATATCTGCCGAGGAGGAAGAAGAGAGTGAATGTAGCTAAAAAGTTTAAGGGTCTATCCAGGGAATTGATAGCACTCCGTATCGCCAGCGAGCTCGAGGATGGCACCTATGTAAATCTCGGTATCGGTATACCCACCCTGGTCTCCGACTGGATTGAGGGTCGGGATATCGTACTGCAGGCCGAGCTTGGCATGCTGAATACCGGCCCCCTGGCGTCCAAGGACGAGGTGGAGCAGGACCTCATCAATGCCAGCTGCCAGCCGGTCATCGAGCTGCCGGGTAGCAGCTATTTCTCTGAAAACGAATCGTTTGCCATGATACGGGGCGGCTACATGGATGCGGCTGTCCTGGGCGCTTTACAGGTGTCGGAAAAGGGCGACCTGGCGGGGTGGCAAAACCCGGGCCGGGGATTGCCGGAGGATATCGGCAATATCGGCGGCTCCATGGACCTGGCCGTCGGCGCCAGGAAAGTCATCATCGCCATGATGCACGTCACCAACGATGGCCAGTACAAAATTGTTAAAGAGTGCTCTTATCCCCTGACGGCGCAGGGGGTGGTTGACCTTATCGTTACCGACCTCGCGGTCATAGAGGTTACGAAAAAAGGGCTGTTGCTGCGTGAAGTAGCGCCCGGCCTGACCGCCGAAGATGTACAGTCGGTAACCGAGCCTAAATTAATCGTCAGCCCCAATCTTACGGAAATAAAGCTTTAGCATATTTTCCGGAATCTGTTCCTGTTTTCCGTGACGTGTTGAAGGAGGTGTTTGAGCATGCCGTTCAAGGTTAGAGCTACGTTGATTGCATTTCTCGGTGATGAAGAAAAATTCCCCTGTCACTTCGGTTACAAAATCGGCGACCAGATTACCTATGATGGCGAGAGGTTCGAAGGCAGAATATGTCCGGCCATGCTGAATACCATGATGCCTAAAGTGGAAGTCATGATGAACAGCGGTAATATACACTTTAACCGTATCATGTACCGGTATCATGGCGGCCACAGTGTCAAAGACCCCGCTATGAAAAAGTACGATGGAATCGGCTTCCGCATGTCGGAGACCCAGGAGACGATAGACGGCGTGATTTTCCCCAGGCTTGGAGAGGGGTGGGCTTTTGTCTGCGAGGATGCCCGGACCTCGGCCGTCTTTAAAATCGAGCCGATTGACCTGGCATCCGGCGGGTACTTTCTCGGTGAGTACCGGAGGCAGATGAGCATCCTGGAAAAAATCAAGGCGGAGCCCGGCTTAACTGTCGATGACATACTTGGAAAATATAATGACTTCGAACGGAATGTCGTTTATCCCAAGCTGAATCCCCCTCTGGTAGAGCTTATGCTGGATGAGATGGCTACCGTCGGCTATATCGAGTTGAAAGACGGCAAGGCTTATCCCCTGAATCGTAAAAAATAAAGTAAATCAACGTTAATTAATGATTTGAGTTTATAAAGGCACAGGTTTGTATCTGTGCCTTTTCTTTCCCGTTGCGTTTTGCCGGTGATATAATGTGGCAATATTACATATTTCTTGCCTGCAGAACTCACACCCGCTGGCGGTAAGGTATGGTTGAGGAAATAATAGCTCCCTGTGGGATGAACTGCGGCGTATGCTCCGGTTACCTCGCTCTGAAAAACGATATCAGGAGTAAGGGAGTCGGGATGCCTTACTGCGCCGGTTGCCGCCCCCGGGATAAGCAATGCGCCTTCCTTAAAAAGAGATGCAGTCGGCTCATGAGCGGTAGGGTGCAATACTGCTATGAATGTGACGAGTTTCCCTGCCGTAATTTGCAGCATATCGATAAACGCTACCGTACGCTTTACCGCATGAGCATGATTGAGAACCTTGAATGTATCAGGGAAAACGGCATCGAGGCGTTTCTGGAGAAGGAAGAAAAGAAGTGGCGCTGTCCGGATTGCGGGGGAGTGATTTGCTGTCACAACGGCATCTGCTTTAGCTGCGGGCTGGAGAAATTGAGAAAGAAGAAGATTTTATACAGGTGGGAGGATGGGCAGGGTCATTAAAGAAACTTGGCTCCCCGAGCTGGACTCGAACCAACAACCTAGCGGTTAACAGCCGCCCGCTCTACCGTTGAGCTATCGGGGAATGCTTCGCGGAGTCTTAATTATTATCGCTTTTTCCCGCTTTCAAGTCAAGCCTCCCAAAGCTACTATCACGCGTAAGAAGCTGTTATAATGAATATAGAGATATATGTTACGGAGTGAATAATTGCCGCTAAGCGATAGAGACTATATGCGAACTTCTCCTCCACCGGCGAGGCGGACCAGGAACTTCGGTGGTTTCACTCTTAGCCCCATATGGGTGTTAATCATTATCAACTTCCTGCTGTTCATTATTACCATTATCTGGGGCAGGGGAATTCTGAATGTTGATGGAGTGGGCTATCCGGTTTATAAGACTCATTATTATCTGGGACTGATACCGGCGATTTTCTGGGAAAGACTCTGGACTATTTTGACCAGCATATTCGTACATTCTGATTTCATGCACATCCTTTTCAACATGATAGCCCTCTTTTTCTTCGGCAGAACCCTGGCCATACTTGTTGGTGTGAACAGGTTTCTGCTGGTCTATTTCATCGGCGGAATTGCGGGTAACGTTTTATACCTGTTTTTAAATATGTCGTCAACTTTTCCGCTGGTAGGTGCCTCCGGGGCTGTTTATGCTATAGCGGGAGTACTGGTTGTGATGGTTCCGAATATGAGGGTGGCCCTCTGGGGTATTATCCCTATGCCTCTATGGGTTTTCGTAATCGTATTTCTGCTGTTACTTTCATTACCACCCTTTGTAGCCGTGAATGTAGCCTGGCAGGCACACCTGGGCGGGCTGGCCGTCGGTCTCATCGCCGGCTATTTCTTCAGGAGAAAAATGCGTTATATCATTTACCGTTAGCGCGCCCGTGTTGTACACGCGTGCGCCTTGACTTTTACGTTCGCCGTTCTTATAATACTTAAGTTACCCTTTTGTTTGTATGGAATCCGTTGAGATTGGTGCCCGAGTGGCGCAATGGTAGCGCAACCGATTTGTAATCGGTAGGTTGAAGGGTTCGAATCCCTCCTCGGGCTGTAGGTGTGTAGTCTGAAACCCTGCATGGAGGGGTGCCGGAGTGGTTAATCGGAGCAGACTGTAAATCTGCCGCCCTAAGGGCTACGCAGGTTCGAACCCTGCCCCCTCCACCATGAATTGCGTTCAATATAATATTTGGGTATAGACAAGTAGTCATAAAAATCTGTATAATGATACCGACGCCCACATAGCTCAGTCGGTAGAGCACATTCTTGGTAAGAATGGGGTCATCGGTTCGAATCCGATTGTGGGCTCGGAATAAAGGGAGGTTGAAATGGCAAAACAGAAATTTGACAGGTCGAAACCACATGTAAACGTGGGCACTATCGGTCACGTCGACCACGGAAAGACGACCCTCACCTCGGCAATAACGCTGGTGCTGTCCAAGTTCGGCAAGACCGGCTATCGGTCCTTCGAGAGTATCGACAATGCCCCGGAAGAGAAGGCGAGGGGTCTGACCATTGCCATTGCCCATATTGAATACGAAACGGAAAAAAGGCATTACGCCCATATCGACTGTCCCGGTCATGCCGACTTTATTAAAAACATGATTACCGGCGCTGCCCAGATGGACGGGGCGATACTGGTAGTGAGTGCTCCGGACGGGCCCATGCCGCAGACCAGAGAACATGTCCTGCTGGCGCGCCAGGTGCAGGTTCCCTACATCGTGGTCGCCCTGAACAAGGTAGACATGATGGATGACGAAGAGCTGCTCGAACTGGTAGAGGTCGAGGTAAGGGAGCTCCTCAGCAAGTACGAATTCCCCGGCGATGATATCCCGGTGGTGCGCGTCAGCGCTCTTAAAGCCCTGGAGTGCGGCTGCGGCAAGAGGGAATGCCAGTGGTGCGGCGCTATCCTGAAACTGATGGATGCTGTGGATAGTTATATCCCGGTGCCGGAACGCCCCAAAGACCAGCCTTTCCTGATGCACATCGAGGACGTTTTCAGCATCAAGGGGCGGGGCACCGTACCCACGGGCAGGGTTGAGCGTGGCACGGTTAAAGTCGGTGATGAAGTCGAGATTGTCGGCCTGCACCACGAACCTCGTAAGGTCGTTATTACCGGACTGGAAATGTTCCACAAGACGCTGGACCAGGCCGAGGCCGGCGATGCTGTTGGTGCCCTTCTCCGCGGCGTCGAGCGTGAAGACATCGAGCGCGGACAGGTGCTGGCAGCTCCGGGTAACATTAAACCGCATACCTATGCCGAGGCTCAGGTCTATGTGCTTACTAAAGACGAAGGCGGCCGGCATACCCCCTTCTTTAACGGCTACAAGCCCCAGTTCTATATCAGGACGACGGATGTTACCGGTACCATCGAGCTGCCGGAAGGGGTGGAGATGGTCATGCCCGGCGATAACATCAACATGAAGATAAAACTCATCTACCCGGTAGCCCTGGAACAGGGTCTGCGATTTGCTATTCGTGAAGGAGGTAGGACGGTAGGTGCTGGCACCATCAGCCGTATCATAGAATAAATTATGGCCAAGAAAGCTGAAGCACGGGGTGTGATTTACCTTGCCTGTACTGAGTGCAAGGAGCGGACCTATACGACAACTAAAAACAGAAAAAACGATACGCAGCGCCTGGAGCTTAATAAGTATTGCCCCCGCTGCCGCACCCATAAGTTACATCGGGAGGCAAAGTAGCCAGACACTGATATCAGGTGGAAGTTACCAGCGATGACGCATCAGACGACAACCAAGAAAAGAGGCTTTAGGCTTTTCAGGCATATTGGCGAGATTGTCAATGAGCTGAAAAAGGTAGTTTGGCTCACCAGGAGAGAGATAGCGTACTTAACGGGGCTGGTACTGGTTGTTACCATTATCGCGGGCATCGTACTGGGAGTCCTTGATTTCGGTTTCACTGAACTCGTGAATAAGATTTTCGTGGGTGGATAAAAACTTGCCTCCCGGATTGAATCGAGGTCGTCTGATGTACGGTACAGTCGTTGTTTTTCCCAAGAATACAGGTAGTGAGGTTATTTGTGGCGGAGAATGATAAGCGTTGGTACGTGATTCATACCTATTCCGGGCATGAAGAGCGTGTTAAGAAGAACCTGGAGCAGCGCATCAAGTTCATGGACTCCGGGAACGAAATCGCCGAGGTGGTGATACCCACCGAGGATGAGATAGAGGTCAGGGGCGGACGCCGCCGCACGGTGACCAAGAAGATTTTACCCGGTTATGTGCTGGTCCAGATGAAGATGGATGAAAACAGCTGGAGTGTCGTTCGTAATACTCCGGGTGTTACCGGTTTTGTCGGCAGCGGCAATACGCCCACGCCGTTGCAGGAAAAAGAGGTCGGCGAGATTCTTAAACAGATGTCGGCTGACACTCCCAAGGTCAAGGTCGGTTTCCGCAAGGGGCAGAGCGTCAGGGTCACGGATGGCCCGTTTATTGATTTCGTGGGCATAGTCGACGAGATAAACATGGGAAAAGGCAAAGTCAAGGTGCTTCTCTCCTTATTCGGTCAGGAAACGCCGGTGGAGCTTGACTTTTTGCAGATAGACAAACTGTAAAGTTTCCGGAGATATAGGATGGCAAAAAAGGTTAAAGCAGTCATTAAACTACAGATTCCAGCCGGGCAGGCAAATCCGGCGCCGCCGGTGGGCCCGGCTTTAGGCCAGCACGGGCTTAACATCATGGGTTTTTGTAAGGAGTATAACGAACGGACGTCTAACCAGGCCGGTTCCATTATACCGGTAGAGATAACCGTTTACGAAGACAGGTCGTTTACCTTCATTACCAAGACGCCGCCGACATCCGACCTGCTCAAGAAAGCCCTGAGCATCGAGAAAGCCAGCGGCCGGGCGGGTCATGAAGAAGCCGGTACGCTCTCCAGGCAAAAGCTGCATGAAATCGCCGAGCTTAAGGCCAGGGACCTCAATGCCAACAGCATTGAGGCCGCCGAGCGAATTGTCGAAGGAACTGCCCGAAGTATGGGTATAAAGGTGGAGTAACATGGTAAAAAACGGTAAAAAATATGAGGAAGCAGCCGCCCAGGTTGACCGGACAACGGCGTATCAACCGCAGGAAGCGATTGAGCTGGCTAAAAAATTGACCCATACCAAATTTGATGAGACCGTCGAGCTTCACCTGCGCATGGGGCTCGACCCGCGTAACGCCCAGCAGCAAGTGAGAGGGGTGGCTCTGCTGCCCCACGGTTTGGGCAAGAAGGTACGCGTGCTTGTCTTCGCCCAGGGAGAGGCGGAGAGGGTAGCCGAGAGCGCCGGGGCCGATTTTGTCGGCGGTGAAGACATGATTAAGAAAATAGAAGATGGCTGGCTTGACTTCGATACGGCCATCGCCATTCCGGAAATGATGGGCAAGGTAGGTAAACTGGGCAAAATCCTGGGCAGGAAGGGACTGATGCCCAATCCCAAGTCCGGGACGGTTGTCCAGATGAACGATTTGCCCAGGGTGATTGAGGACGCGCGCAAGGGCAGGGTGGAATATAAACTGGACAGAACGGCCATTATCCACGTGCCTCTGGGTAAGGTCAGCTTTGAAAATAATATGCTGGTGGATAATTTGACGGCGATAATGGAAGCGGTAGTCAAGGCCAAACCGGCCGGCGCCAAGGGACAGTATGTCAAGAGCGCCTATATTACCACCACCATGGGGCCGGGCATCAAGCTCGACCTCTCCTCCGCAATGTCTTTAAGCGCCAGCTAGCCAGGTCAATTTATGTGGGGATGTTTAAGAGGGGGCGCAAGCCCCCTCTTTCTTTTTCCTCTCTCTTACAAATGAAATAAAAGGCTTAGCGGGGCGTTTAAGAGGGGTGAGCTAAAAAACACTGTAGCTTTACTAATCGGCGAGTAAAATATCTTTACACCACCCGATAGCTATGTTATAATTAGCTATTAACAATTGAATAAAGAGTCCTGAGACAGCGGGTGTCCCGGTTTTATCGGGACTTAATGCTATGCCTGCCGAGGATAGAACGATACTGTACTGGTTACAGATTTGGTCAGGTCCTTGTGCGGCAGGCACAGGGACTTTTTCTTTAGAGGGGTTGGGTTATCGGTAAGTACGGTGGTATTGCAGGAGGTACGCGAATGTCGAAAGAAAATAAAGTGAAGATTGTCGAAAGCCTGCGGGAGACATTCTCCAGGTGTAACGTCGGTATCCTGACGGACTACCGGGGTCTGACTACTGCCGAGTTGAGCGATTTGCGCCGTAAACTAAGGGAAGCGGGTATCGAGTATAAGGTAGTGAAAAACTCGCTGGCGCAGATCGCCGTGAAAAAGGTCGGCATGGACGAACTGGCCGACTCTTTTACCGGCCCGGTGGCGGTGGCTTTCGGCTACGGCGAGCTGCCCGATGCGGCTAAGGCCCTCACGGATTACATCCGCGCCACGAAGTCGATTTTAAGTATCAAGGGGGGCTTTTTCTCGGATAGAGTCTTAAATCCCAAAGAAGTAGAGTACCTGGCTAAATTACCGCCGAGAGACGTTTTAATAAGCCAGGTATTGGCCGGAATGCAAAGTCCTATTTACGGACTGGTGAATGTGCTTGCGGGCCCTATGAGAGGCATTATGGGAGTGCTGCAGGCTAGAATTAAACAACTGGAGGGAGCGTAAAATGGCAGACGAAGTAAAGAAAGAAGAAACCAAGGCAGAAGAGCCTGCGGCGGAAGAAGCCAGGAAACCCAAGGCGGCCAAGGCCGAAAAGCCTAAGAAGTCGGCAGCTATCGACGACATCATGACGGCTATTAAGAACATGTCCGTGCTGGAGCTGGCGGAGATGGTGAAGGCTCTGGAGGCCGAGTTCGGCGTGAGCGCCGCGGCACCGGTGGCCGTGGCTGCGGCGGCACCGGCGGCTGAGGCTGCGGCCGAGGTCGAGGAGCAGACGGAGTTCACCGTCATTCTCAAGGAAATCGGCGCCAACAAGATTAACGTTATCAAGGCCGTCCGCGAGTTGACTACCCTGGGCCTTAAGGAATCCAAGGACCTGGTGGAAGGCGCGCCCAAGCCGGTTAAAGAAGGCATCAGCAAGGAAGAGGCGGCCCTCGCCAAACAGAAGCTGGAAGCAGCCGGCGCCACTGTTGAAGTAAAATAAATATCGTTCGCATAAGGCAGGCGGGCAGGGTTTGCGGACCGGCCCGCCTGTTTGCAAATTACGCGCCGATGGCATATAGTTTGAGCACTGGTACGCCGCATTAAGGAGTCGGCCGTAATATGCCTCAAGGTGACTGGTTTATACTGATGATTGTGGGTGGGGTGTTTATCGTCCTGGGTGTCGTCGGGCTTATCTGGGGCTGGTATGAAGAGAAGCGCCTTTTCGAAGCCCTGGCGCAGCAGCACGACCTCCGGGAGTTTTCCCTCAAGCACGTAGAAAGTCCCCAGCCCGGCGCGTTAAAGATGGGTGGCTGGATAGCCATCGCCCTGGGAGTCCTGGTGCTGGTGGCGGGCATTATCTTCTGGCTCCTGGCCGGTTCTTAAGCCCGGCCGGCTATCGCTGTAGCGGACAGTTAAATAGAAAAAGAATCCCGCAGGTTGAAATTATCGACCTGTCGGGATTCCTCTTTTTTAGAAGTACATTTTGCCGGGTCCGGCGGTATAGTGGAACACCGGGCGGTCCACTTTCAGGAAAGTCAGCGGGCAGTGCTTGAGTCCTGCGGGGATAAAGACCAGGCAGCTTTTCGTGATGATGTGCTTTTCATCGCCCAGCCATAGCTCCACTTCAGCGCCCAGGTCGTACGGGTCATTAAGGTCGGTACCGATGAAGGCAATAACCTCGTCATAATCATGAGTATGGGGCTCGGTGCCGACGCGCCTGCCCGCCGCGCCGCCCGGTACGGAACCCGCCGGACGGGGCAGTATCCAGACGCATTCCATGTAGAAAGCCCCCGGCGCGACATTGCTGTCCAGGTACAGGACGCGTCCGCCTTTATTTTT
>DATLAD010000042.1:0-4987 GCA_035527575.1 Dehalococcoidales bacterium | reverse complement strand
TCATAAAGGCTCCTGAATATACAAGGTCCTCCATTAATACTTTAGCGTGTCGGGGTCGCCCGTTCAAGCTGGCCGGTGTGGAAAGATATGGAGAGGATAGCTGCCCCCTCTCTCATATTTTATTTGAGCGGCCTGAGTATGGCGCGGCACGGGCCGGCGTCCCCGCGTTCCATCCGGAGCGGCAGGCAGAGGAGTTCGTATTCGCCGGGCTTCACGCCGGAGAGGTTAATCATTTCCAGGATATAGATGCCGTTTTTCAGTAGAGTCTCGTGCGTTTCAGAGATGTTCTTCTGGTCGTGAAAGTTGCCTATTGTTATATAGTCGATACCGACGAGCCGCACTTTCTTATCGGCCAGGTAATACGCCGTTTCCGTCGCCATATAAACGTAGTCCTCGACGAAGTGGTCGGTTTTATAGGCTTTTTCCGAGTTTTGCGTTTTGAACAGGATGCGCTCGCCCGACTTGATGTTGCTGGGCTCAAGCTCTTTTACTTTTACCGATTCAGGGTCTTTAATCTCGATAACGCGCGCCGGGCCGACAGTGGTATCCAGAGGCATCTCGTCGATGGAACTGCCGCCGTACATGAAATGAAGAGGCGAATCTATGTGCGTGCCGTTGTGCGAGTTAATATTAATCTGAGACATGGTAACCCTGTCGCCCTTGTCGACATCGAAGATTCGCTCTATCTTCGGCGGCTGGGGGTCGTTAGGATAATACGCCATGGGTTTGTTCACCGGCATCGGTATTGTGATATCTATCCATTCTGATTTAGCCATTGCTTTTGTCTCCTTATGTGCTCACTTTATTTTCTGTACTTCGCTTTCCCTTCTATATACAGGTCGCCGCCGTAAATATCGTTGATGACGGTGGCCGGGAAATCTTTCACCTCGATTCGGAGAATCGCCTCCGGGCCGAGGTCGGCATAAGCAATTACTTCTGATTTAATAACGCTTTTAGAAATAAGAGCGCCGGCGCCGCCGACCGCCGCCAGGTAGACCGCCTTGTGCTTTTTTATGGCTTCCCTGACTTCTGCCGAGCGTACGCCTTTCCCGATCATCCCCCTGAGTCCGGCGGCGAGCAGGCGGGGAGTATATGTGTCCAGGCGCGTGCTGGTGGTGGGTCCTGCCGAACCGATGACGCGACCGGGTGGCGCCGGGGAGGGGCCCATGTAATACAGCGTCTGCCCCTTAATATCGAAGGGTAGAGACTTACATCTTTCCAGGGATTCGGCCATTCTTTTATGAGCGGCGTCGCGGGCGACGTAGAGGATGCCGGAGAGCAGCACGTTATCCCCGGACCTGAGTTCGGCCAGCGTTTTTTCCGTTAGTGGCAGTTTTACTCTCTTAGCCATATATTCTTTACATTTTTTTGTCATTGTCGGGTTTGACCCGACAATCCAGCTTCCCTTTTCCCCCGCCACTGGATTCCAGCTGGAGTTTACCCCGTACGCCGATACGGGGCGGGAATGGCATTATTTTACAGCACGATTTCCCGGTGGCGGGCGCTGTGGCATTGTAAGTTTACGGCCACCGGCAGGCTGGTGATGTGGGCGGGAAAACTCTCCGCGTGAACGGCTAGGGCGGTTACTCTCCCCCCGTAGCCCATCGGACCGATGCCCAGGTTGTTCACCTTCTGTAGAATCTCTTTTTCGAGGTCGGCAACCTCGGCGTCGGGGCTGGGCTCACCTACCTTCCTCAGTAAGGCATGTTTTGCCAGTGAGACCGCTTTTTCCGCCGTCCCGCCGATGCCCACTCCGATGATTAACGGGGGACAGGGCTTGCTCCAGGCCTCGTCCACGGCATTGACGACGAACTCAACTACCCCCCGCCTCCCCACCGAAGGCAGCAGCATCCCCAGCCTGGCCATATTCTCGGCGCCGCCGCCTTTAGGCAAAACGGTGATTTTCAATTTGTCGCCGGGCACGATGTCGGTATGAATCACCGCCGGGGTATTATCTCCGGTATTGGTGCGGTCGGAGAAAGGACGGGCGACCATGGACTTCCGCAGATACCCTTCGTTATAAGCAAGGCGCACGCCTTCATTGACGGCGGCATAAAGATCGCCGCCGGTAATATGCACGTCCTGCCCCAGTTCCAGAAAGACGACAGCCACGCCGCAGTCCTGGCACAGGGGGATTCTCTCGCTCGAGGCGATATCGGCATTCTTCAGAATCGTGTCTATAACTTCGCGACCGGCCGGCGATTCTTCTTCCAGGCGCGCTTTCCTGAGGGCGGCCAGCACGTCCTCTCCCGGTTCGTAATTAGCCTGCTTGAAGAGATTCGAAATGGCTTCGGTAACAGCAGCGGCTTTAATTTCTCGCATTGGCTGAATCGCCTTCCGCCAGCAGTTTCCTTAGCTCGATAATCATCTCGGGGACGTCGATTTTCATGGGGCATCGCTGCCGGCACCGCCCGCAGGTCAGACAGGTATAAGCTATGGAAGCCGCTTTCTCCGTATCCTCGTTGACGATAGCCGCCCAGACGGCGCCGATTCCGGCGAAGTATTTATCCCCGAAGTGTCCGGCGGTCACGGCGAAGACGGGGCACTCGTAGAGACAGCCGCCGCACCGCAGGCAGTAGAGCGCCTGGGCCAGCCTGGGGTATTTTGCCAGCCGCGTCCTCCCGCCGTCCAGGAAGATAACGTGTAACTCCTTGGGCCCGTGAGCGCCGTAGGTGGTCACCTTCTCGATGTCGCCGGTCTTGCTCGGTCCGGATATCAGGCTCACATAGGAAGGAATCGTGTAGTTGGCGTATCGCCAGGTCACCTCGGATACTTTGTACGCATCGCTGAGCGCGGGCACCAGTTTTTCCATGCCCACCAGGGCGATGTGGACCGGCGGAGCGCCGGTGGCCAGGCGTATATTGCCCTCGTTTTCGATGATGAACAGCGTGCCGGTCTCGGCGGCAACGACATTCGCCCCGCTAATACCGATATCGGCCCGGAAGAATTTATCACGCAGGTATCCCCTGGCCGCCGCTACCATATCGGCGATATCCGAGTCCGGCGCTATTTCCTGTCCCATAATCTTGGAAAAAAGTCGGGCGACGTCCTCACGCGGCACGTGAATCGACGGCGATAATATATGCATCGGTCGCGACCCCATTTTCTGGATGATGAACTCGCCCAGGTCGGTCTCGTAGACCTCATTGCCTTTTTCTTCCAGGTACTCGCGCAGGCCGATTTCCTCGCCGGTCATCGTCTTCCCTTTGACGATAAGTTTGCCGGTCCCGGTCAGGTCGGCAATAATCTTTAAAGCCTCATCCGACGTTCTGGCGATATAGCCCTTTCCCTTGTTCTCCTCGATAGCGGCAATGGCCTGCCGGGCGAGCTCTTCCATGCGCGGGATGGCCTTTTCTTTTATCTTCAGCACCTCTTCGGCCATGTCTATCGTATGAGGGAATTTCTCCAGCGCGTTTTTAACGTTGGAGCGGAAGCTCTTGATGGCCCGGGAAAGCGCCAGGCGGAGTCGGTCATCATGGGCCGCTCCCATTATTTCTTTTTTATAGCTCTTGAAATCAGATGTTTTTTTCATGTTTCCATGGCCATGGCGACGACCTGGGACAGGTCGAGGACTTCGACGCCGTCGGCTTTCAGTTCCTTGACTCCTTCTTTCAACTGCATGACGCAACCGGGGCAATGCGTCACGATAATCTCGGCCCCGGTCTCCAGCAGTTCGCTGGCGCGGTTCACGGCCAATACCCCGCTCAATTCCGGAAAAACCGTCTCGAAGCCTCCACCGCCCCCGCAGCAGGTCGCCCACTCCCCCCTCGTCCAGTCCGGCTCCACCAGTTCGATGCCCTCGATTGCCCTCAGTATCCGGCGCGGCTCCTCCACCAGGCTCATATAACGCACCAGCTGGCAGGGGTCGTGATAGGTGACTTTTACCTTCCTGGGAAATTTCAGCTTGTACGACGGTATTCTCTCGGCGACGACCTCCAGGAAATGCCTGACCTCCAGGTCATAGCCGTCCACGTATAGAGGAAAAAGCGACGATATTGCATGAGTACAGTAAGGGACTATTCCTATAACACTTTTCACGCCGAAAGACTTCAGCTTACGGTAGGCCTGGCGGGCGTTATCCGCAAACTTGGTTTGCAGTCCGGCATGGTTCAACGGCGCCCCGCAGCAGGGTTCTTCCTCGGCCAGGTAGCCCGGCTGGATTCCCAGGTTGCGCAGCACCCTGACGGCTGCCTCCAGCGGCTTGACCTCGGTTTCGCTGCCGCGGGACAGGACATTGCTGTATATCCCGGGCAGGTTGAGCCCCAGCTTCTTCTGAAAGCGGGCGAAGCGCATCGGCAGCTCCGAACCGATGACGCTCTTGTCTATTCCCCGCGCCAGGGACATCAGTCTTTCCATCTGAGCGGAGAACTGGTAGCCGCAGCCGGCGAAAAAGGTGGTCTCGGCTTGCCGCGGAAGGTCGAGTTTTTGCGCCCATCGGGCGCCCTGTTCTTTGGTGACACCCAGGATATTCTGTTGTGATATGATGTTATCGGCGAGGTAAGTCAGTCCCGGGGGCACTAATTCGCTATCCATATTTTTTAAAGAATATCGGTGAAGATTTTGCCTATTAATGATACATCCTCAAGGATGGTCTGGCAAGTTAATGGCGCCCGTGCGGCGCTGTATACCTTTCTCAGATAGTCTTGCCCCGCCCCCCTTCGCTTGTTATCTATTCCCACCCAAACCGCCCCGTATCATCCGCTGCTTATCCCGGGAAATCGACCCCTTATCCCTCAAAAAGCCGTCATTCCCGCGAAGCTTGTCCCGTACTTGATACGGGAGCGGGAATCCAGCCAATCTAGTTTCCCCCTTTCGTAAAGGGGGATTAAGGGGGTGAGGTTAAGACGGGGTGAGGCTAAGTCGTCAATTCAATCAGCATAACCGTAAAAGCAATACACATAATGGAATTACACGTTAAAAATGGTATAATTCGGGCAAAGTTATTGAAGAAGGCAGGATGACATAATGTATGCGCTTTTAATCATAC
>DATLAD010000041.1:0-5963 GCA_035527575.1 Dehalococcoidales bacterium | reverse complement strand
TGTCCATAGC
The DNA here is from genome assembly GCA_035527575.1 of Dehalococcoidales bacterium. GTDB lineage: Bacteria > Chloroflexota > Dehalococcoidia > Dehalococcoidales > RBG-16-60-22 > JAFGPF01. Next base: position 5,953 of record DATLAD010000041.1, on the reverse strand, counting down.
TACATTTGCTTTGTCCTGGGCTTCGGCAACAGTAGCTTCCTGGGATTCGATTCCCAGACTCAGGATAGCCACATCGGGAACAGCCGTTACCTTACCCTCTCCGTTGACCCATATTCCTTCCTGCTGACTGTTAAGGTTACCCTTGAGTTCCAGAGTGCCGTTCACTCCACCCGAACAACCAACCAGCCCGACCACCCCCAGTATTAATACCGCACCTATTACCACCAACCATGTCTTTTTCATTGTTTTTCCTCCTTTTTGTCTTTCCACTTATATATAACGAAAAAGTCGCCGACAGGTTAGTAACAAACTTCCTTTTATTGCTTTTCAGTGACAACCCGCTTTTTTTGCATGGGAAGAACACGCATCTCTTTATTGAGTTTAGCGTATGGCTGAAGGAATGTATGTAATATATGTCACAATAGGGTGGAGCGGATTGAGATTATATGGCAGGAAGCTGCGTAAACTATTTAAGGTTCCTGAGAGCCTGCTCGTAACCGCTATCGGCAACCTCAAGCGCCCGGCGCAGGGCCGGTTTTAACGATTCCGGTGCTCTCTCCAGTAACTCCTGTAGCTGCCGGGTGTTCTTTAAAGCCTGCTCGGACACGATTTCCTTGATTCGAGCTTGATTATCCGGTTTAACCTTATTCCCCCGCCCGCTGTCTCCGGCTCTGCCGACTTCCTCACCGGGTCCCGGTGCCCTGGATGCAGCCAGTGCTGGCGCCTCTTCCACGACCTCCGGGGGCACCTCTATCACGGGCGCCGGTGGCTGTTCTACCGGCGGTCCTGCCTTAATCTGCGCCTGCGGTCCTTCCGGCGCCGGGGCTGGTGCGGGTGCCGGGGCTGGTGCTAAAAGTGGCGCTGGTGCTGTCTCAAAGGCGGCTATTTCTGGCTGCGCTGTCTCTCCCCCGCCGGGCAAGGCCAGATTCGCCATAGCAATGAGCTGTTTATTCATGCGCTCGGTGGCCTTCTCCACCTGTTCGACCTTGCCCTTGTCCGCCATCTTTACTATTTCTTCCACCCTCTTATCGGCAAACTTTGCATACAGCTCGGCCTTACCCAGAGCCGACGGAGTAAACGCCAGCCGTACCGCTTCGGCTGCCAGCTTGACCTGGTATAAGGGCGCATCGGGCAGGCTGTTGACGGATGCGGCCACGGTACCGGTGCCGGCCAGTAAGACGACAACGACGACAATCGCCACTACGGTGGCCCACCGCGGAAACCATCCGAAGGAGCCCCGAATTTTATTTGACTCCATTTCACGGATGGCCGACTGGAATTGATAAGCGGCCCTCTCCCTGAATTCGGGACGCGGCTCGATAGCAGCCGCCTTTCTGGCATCCGCCGCCGTCCGCAGCAGCGGCTCAAGCTCGGCGGCATAATCGGGATACCCTGCCAGGCATGCTTCGATAGCCTCGCCGTTAATTAACCGCTGCAGACATTCGTCCAGTATATTATCAAATTCGTTCTTCTTGCTCATGACACCACCCCTGCCGACAGTACCTTACGCAGGGAGACTATCGCGCTGTGCTGTAAAGCCTTGACCGCTCCCACACTCCTGTCCATGACCTTAGCCACCTCGGCCACGGACAGCTCACTGGTGAAACGCAGGGAAATTACTTCCTGTTGTGCCGCGGTCAGCTTCTTCGTTGCCAGCGCCAGCTCTTCAATTTCTAACTTCCTTTCGGCCACCTGCCCCGGATTGTCTCCACCGGCGGCTATCGATTCGTCGAGAGGTACGGTGGCGCGTCTCGATTTCTTCCTCAGGTAGTCAACCACCTGGTTATGTGCGATACGATACAGCCAGGACGAAAACGGCATGCCTTTAAACCTGTAAGAAGAGATAGACTTAAGGGCATTGAGAAAGACCTGCTGAGTCATATCTTCTGCTTCCGTCCTGTTACCTATTTTGAGAACTATATAACGATAAATCCTATCGAAGTTCTCCTCGTATAATTGAGTTAAAGCCACCGGGTCGCGCTGCTGCGCTCTCCGGATAAGGCCCTCCCCATCTTGCACCTGACAACTCCTGGATGGCCGAGTCGAAACGTGATTCCGGCCAACAATAATTATGTTACCCTGTGCATATAGTATAACGAACGATATATAAAAAAGATAGCTCTACGAACGCGCCGCCGTGGTGTGCCGTCTGTCAACGAAATATGTTAAAATTGCACAGCGAACGGAAATCGGAGAAACAATATATTGACATACTCCATACGCCGGATGGTTAAAGAGGACCTGAACCAGGTAAATCAAATCGACCGCGAAGCCTTCCCCACCCAGTGGCCGCCCCCCAATTACCGCCAGGAGCTACAAAACAGGCTCGCCCATTACATCGTCGCCTGTGATGACTCCAGGACCGTTGAAGCCCCCGAGAAAAAACCGCGGAAGGGCCTGTTCGGCCTGGCGTCCCGGGTCATGCCCTGGTCCAGACACAGCAGCACTCCCGATGAGGTTCCATCTCCAGTTGTCAAACAGTACATCGTGGGTTTTTCCGGTATCTGGGTGCTGGTGGATGAGGCCCACATTACCAATATCGCCGTGTGCCAGCAATACCATGGCCAGGGACTCGGGGAGCTTTTGCTCATCGCCACTATTGACTTGTCCGGAGAACTGAAGGCCAGCATGATGACCCTGGAAGTACGCGCCTCGAACCTCGTAGCGCAGAAACTTTACAGCAAGTACGGGTTCAAGCAGGTGGGCATACGCCGCGGCTACTACCTGGACAATCATGAAGACGCCGTAATAATGTCCACGGAAAGTATCACCGCGCCCTCGTTCCTATCAAAGCTTGAGGAGTTAAGGGTAGCGCTCGCTAAAAAGCTGGACAATCCGTAGATGATTGGATAGGAGATAAACAGGAGAAGACAGAGTTTATCGGCGGAAAATGCCGCGTTTCTTCGGCAGATATTCCGGGTTGTTCATATTCTCATAGACCCAGCTCTGGAGTTGCTCTTTGCAGGAGGCCAGCGGTGCCTTTACTTTACTGACATCAATGGCCTCCATATAGCTGTCCGAACCGTATTTTATGGCGTCGTGAATCCTGACGTTTATTTCGGCGATTGCCTCGAATAGCTCCGATAATTCGGCGTGTAACTCCTCGGGGATAAAGCCGACCGACTCCTTGTGTTTATCCCAGGCAGCCGTCTTGAATTTTCCTATGTTGCGGCTATACCTGAAGTTATTACAGAGGTTGTCGTTATACCTTACACTGGAAGCGATGCCGACAACCTTGCCCAGCGGCGACCTCCGGGTGCGTAATGCCTGAAGGCCGAGGCTCAACACCAGCAACAGGGCCATCGCTACGCCAAAAAGTATTATTGATTTTGCATCATTCAAGGTCGAGGTTTCTCCTTACGGACGGTGCTTTTTTAATGCTGCGGTTATACTGAAAATCCCAATAGAATTATAGTAAAAGCGACGCATAAACTCAAGCGGATTTTGAAAACAGCAAGATGAAGGCTCATTCACCCTGGAGGAAGCGCCACAGGTGGTAAAAAAATCCTGTTTAACCTCTTTGACCACTTGATAATGACGTGATAGAATTAGCAAGATAGAGGATTAGCGGTGAAGGAGGAACACGACGATGTCAGGGCATTCTAAATGGCACTCGATTAAACACCAGAAGGGAGTCACCGATGCCAGGCGAGGCCAACTTTTCACGAAACTGACACGTGAGATTATTATCGCGGCGCGTGAAGGCGGCGGCAACACGGAAGGAAATTTCCGCTTGCGTCTGGCCATCCAGAAAGCGCGCGATAGTAATATGCCTATGGATAATATCGAAAGGGCCATCAAGAAAGGCACCGGCGAACTCGAAGGCGGCAGCCTGTCCGAGATTACGCTGGAAGGGTACGGGCCCAACGGTATCGCGATCCTGGTTAGCGCCCTTTCGGACAACCGCAACCGGACCATCCAGGAAGTGAGAAGCACGTTTACGCGCCACGGTAGCAGCCTGGGCGAAAGCGGCTGTGTCAGCTGGCTGTTCGACTCCAAGGGGGTCATCACTATCAAGGTGGAGGACTACGACGCCGATGAATTGGCCCTTGCCGCTATCGACGCCGGCGCCGAGGATGTCAAGGTGGAAACCGGCTACGTGGAAGTCTACACCGTCCCGGAAGAGATGGAGAAGGTCAGGGAAACCCTGGAAAAGAAAAACCTGAAAATCGAATCGAGCGAGTTATTGATGGTGCCGAAGTCGCTGATTCAACTCGATGAAAAAGCCGCTTTGCAGGCACTGAGGCTGCTGGACAAGATCGAGGAAATAGACGACATCCAGAACGTATTCAGCAATGCGGACATCCCCGATTCCGTCGTGGAGAGCTACCAGGCCGTGTAAGCTCAAGAGCCCTCTATAATATGTGATGAAGATTTTAGGAATCGACCCGGGCACGGTGGTGATGGGCTACGGCGTGATAGAGAGCGAAAATGACGAAATAACCCTGGTCGATTTCGGCGCTATTACCGTCCCGGAACGTTCCGGTATCGGCGAACGGCTGAGCCTCCTCTATAATCAACTCCTCGACGTTATTCTGCGCCACCGCCCCGATGTCGTCGCCGTGGAGCAGCCTTTTGTCTCCAAGAATGTGAAGTCGGCCATGGCCATCGGCCGGGCCCAGGCGATAGCCCTGCTGGCCGCCGCCAACAGGAAAATCCCCTCATACGAATATACTCCGGCGCAGGTAAAGCAGCGGGTAACCAATTACGGCGCCAGCAGCAAGGAGCAAATCCAGGAGATGGTGCGATTGCAGCTCGGCATGGCGGAAGTGCCCCAGCCCAACGATGCCGCCGATGCCCTGGCGGTCGCCATCTGCCACGTGCAGGAGATGCACATCAACGACCTGCTGGCCAGACAGAGGGAGGGACAATGATAGCCAGCCTCAGCGGTAAACTGGAGTCGGTAAGCGGCGACGGAGCGATTATCAACGTGGGGGGCGTCGGGTTCGAGGTCTTTATGCCCACCACCGCCCTGAGCGCGCTGGGGACTCCCGGCAACGACGTCAAGGTCTATACGCATATGCACGTCCGCGAGGACAACATTTCGCTTTACGGCTTCGCCTCCACCGAGGAGCTGTGGCTTTTCGAGACGCTTCTCGGCGTTACGGGACTGGGGCCGAAGCTGGCGCTGGCGATGCTCTCGGCTTTAAGCCCGGAGCAGATTACCATGGCCATCGCCACCAGCAGCACGGACATGCTGGACATGATACCGGGCATCGGCAAGAAGGTGGCCAACCGCATCATCCTGGAGCTCAGGGATAAAATCGGGGCGGGGTGGATCGTGACGCCGGCCACGCAGATGGCGCAGGAGAACACGGACGTGCTTTCGGCGCTGACATCGCTGGGGTATTCCGCCGCCGAGGCCATGAAAGCGGTGGCCTTCCTGCCCACCGACGAGAAGCTCAGCCTGGAAGAGAAAATCAAGCTGGCTTTGCAGTACTTCGGCAGCCGATAAGGATAAAAACTGTTCCGTCATTGCGAGGGCAAAGCCCGAAGCAATCCGCAATACCAGTAGTAGAGATTGCTTCGCGGAGTTTACCCTGAACGTAGCGTGAGGGCTCGCAATGACAGTGGGGGTAATGATAACGCTAAGTAAGGAGTCCAGGTGAAAGCAGTCGAGGGGAAAATCGGGAGAGTGTTCGTGTTGAGGCTGGAGGACGGGGACATCGTGCCGGGCTGCATCGAGAAGTTCGCCGCCGAGAAATCTATAAAGTGCGGGCAGGTGATATTAATCGGGGGAATCGGGGGCGGTGAGGTGGTAACGGGGCCGAGGAAGAGCGACGTCATGCCGCCCGACCCCCTGCTCATCCCGGTGGACGGCGCGCACGAGGTGGTGGGAGTCGGCATCATCGCCCCGGACAAGGACGGCAGGCCCGTGCTGCACATCCACGCGTCCCTAGGGCGGGCGGGAAAGACCCTGACCGGCTGCCTGAGGCCGGGCGTGAGCACCTGG
>DATLAD010000040.1:0-5015 GCA_035527575.1 Dehalococcoidales bacterium | reverse complement strand
GCCGAAATCGTAAAGTCCATGACCACCCTGAACCGGAAAGCTTCGGAGATTATGCTGGAGGTCGGCGTGAACGCCTGTACCGATATTACCGGCTTCGGCCTGCTCGGCCATGTTTCCGAGATGATTGAAGGCACAGATGTCGGTATGGTGATAGACTCCGCGGCTGTCCCGTTCTTTCCAGAGGCTAAAGAGCTTGCTGGGATGGGTATGATACCCGGCGGACTCCACCGCAACCGTGATTTCCGTAAAGGAATGGTGGATATAGCTAAAAGCGTTCCTCAATATTTAGAAGATATCCTCTTCGACCCCCAGACCTCAGGTGGCCTGCTGATAGCCGTGCCGGAAAGAAAAGCGCCAGAGCTGCTGGAAAGGCTGCATCAAGAAGGTGTCAGCGAGGCAGCAATCATCGGGGAGGTGGCGGCGGAGCCGAGGGGCAGGATTAGGGTGGGGTAACCACGGGGCAGGTTGATTAATACGATACTATCCAATTAAAATGTGCTTGCAGACACCTCGTAAGGTTGTGAAGGTGCGGAATCTCAAAGAACTGCTGAATATCACCACGAAAAAAGAGAAAACAAGGGAGGCAATTTGCGCCGCCATAAAGTCGCGGCGTGTCATCGAGTTCTACTATCACGGCGGCTACCGCACCGTCGAGCCGTTCTGCCTGGGGCTGGTCATGTCCGGCGGGGCCGATAACGAGTCGCTCGTTTGTTACCAGACCGGAGGATTCAGCGAATTAAGGGAGGTGGTGGGCTGGAAGCTCTACCGCGCCTCTGAAATGGAAGACATAGAAGTTTTGAAGGAGCAGTTCAGCGGAGATAGACCCGGCTATGACCCGGATAGTATGGATATGGCAGTCATCTATGGCTGTGTGACCCCGGTGAAAGGAGCGCCGAAGGCGGAGTCGTTACCGGCTCATCAAGAACTCAAGAAGCCGGAACCGAGATATCTAACTCATAACGAGCTTATGAGGAAGTTCCGTTTCACTCACCCCATTCCCATCCCGGAGCTATATACTTATATGTGCTCTGTCCCCTCGCTTAAACCCCCGCCAGAACGCATAGAATCAAAAATTACGCCCCTGGCGCAGTTGATAGCACATTTCCCTTTGGCCGGGCAAACCGCCTGATATTTTGGGGTACAGGCGGCGATGTATCGTATCAATTCTCAATGTACGTGTTTTTCGTAAGTAGTCGTTAGCGCAATTGCGCAATTACTCTGTTGAGCAGCTCCTGGTCGTCCCTCACGCCGCGCACGTCGAGGCTCGTCTGGCGGAAAGCCCGCACCATGGCCTCGATGAGCTTGGTCTTGCTGAGTTTTTTACCGCCGCTGAATTTAGCCGTCGATGCCAGGTTTTCCAGGTAGGCGTCCTCCTCGCGGTTGAGGAAGACCGAAAGCTTAATCATGGCCGACCTGGCAGGTTCGGGTTTAGGGACGGTCTGCCCCGGGTCCGGCGTCTTTGCAGAGGTGGGGCGGTCGCCCCCGGTAAGGCGGTCCAGGGCGGTTCCGTAGGCAAGCTCCTCGGTAATTTTAGCTCTTTTCATGCAGCACCTCTTCTGTGAATTGTCTGTAGGCGTCAGCCCCATCGGACTTAGGGGCGTATGTCAGTATCGACATCCCGGCAGCCGGGGCTTCCTTGAAACGGACGCTGACAGGGATAGTGGTATCGAATACTTTTATTTTATCGCCGAAAGCCCTCTTGGTAACTTCGATGACCTCCCGGCTGTGCAGGGTGCGGGGATTGGCCATGGTGAACAGTATCCCCAGAATCTCCAGCGAAGGGTTGATTCTCTCCTGCACGCGCATGATGGTAGTCAATAGCAGGGCCAGCCCCTTCATCGCCAGGAAGTCGGCCTGCAGGGGTATGAGGACTCTATCGGCGGCGGAAAGGGCGTTGATGGTCAGCAGCCCCAGGCTGGGCAGGCAGTCCACCAGGATAAAATCGTAATCCTTGCGTACCGGCTGGAGCATTTCCTTCAACATCAGTTCGCGGGTGAAGGCGTTCACCAGGTCGAGCTGCGCCTGTGACAGCTCGATGTTGGCCGGTACCAGGTCGATTCCGGGGTTATCGGTCTTCAGGGTAACATCGCGGATGGAGTACTGGCCGTTATTCCTGATGGTGCTCGTCAGGACATCATAGCACGTTAGTTTCAGGTTATCCGGGTTGACTCCGTAGCTGATGGTAAGGCTGGCCTGCGGGTCCCAGTCGATAAGGAGAACCCGCTTGTGACGCTCGCTTAGACCTTGGGCCAGGGCGGCGGCGGTGGTCGTCTTGCCGACGCCGCCTTTCTGGTTGGCGATGCAGATAACAGGCATAGCTTGAATGCTCCGATAAATTATAGCGCAATTGCGCAACTGCGTCAATGCTCTTTTACGTAGGCACGCTGGCTGATAACTTGCCCCCCGCCCCCCTTCGCTTGTTATCTATTCCCACCCAACCCGCCCCGTATCATCTTCGGCCTATCCCATAGTTTTCCCCTCGCCCCTCCAATGGAGCGTTTAAGAGGGGTGAAACCCCTCTTTCTTTCCCCCCCTCTCCAAACAAATTTTCTTCGGGTCTCATTCCTTGTAACTGATTGGCGAGGGGGATTAAGGGGGTGAGGTAAAATTATCGCAACAAGGCAGAAAAAACCCTGGAAATCATGAAAATTAATAAAAACAGCAAATTTTATAAAAATATTTTAAAAAAAGTATTGACAAAATCAATATTAGACATTATAATATATTAAGATAATTAAGTTGAAGGTTAATTAAATTAATTTGTGAAGGGTAATATCTAAAGAAAGGTGATTGGACATGGCGAAAGAGTGGCATGAACTGACGAAGATGACCCAGGGTAAGCCGGTAACGGTAGAGCGTGTCCGCCTGGTTGACAGCGATATCGCCATAGAAGGCAGCTTTACGCTGCCGCCTTTAGCGAACCTTTCCGCCGAGGACCAGGTCTTCGTGATGGCCTTCGTCCGCTGCCACGGCTCCATCAAGGACATGGAAGAAATGTTCGGCATCAGCTATCCCACCGTGAAAAATAGAATCAACCGCATCGCCAAGCAGCTTGAGTTCGTCGAGATTATCGCTATCTCTGCTCAGGAAGAGGTGATTGCCGAGCTCGAGCATGGCGACATAACCCCGGAAGAAGCGATAAGGAGGCTTTCCAAATGAACAGACCGCCCATGTTAATGCACCTGAAAATCCAGGGTGAGGACACGAATTTCGGATTATGGCTGCCGCTGTTCCTGCTGATACCCCTGGCGCTGGTGGTCCTTATCATCCTGTCGCCGTTTATACTCATCGGCGTACTCGTTCTCTGGCCGAGTGGCTGGGGAAAGCTGGCACTGCTGGCGTTGTGGGCCGCTATCGTATCGTTTTGTTCGCTTCGCGGCCTGAAGGTCGATGTTCAGGGTCGCAGAGAAAGTGTATTTATTTCCGTCGTATAGACGGTGAGAAGGAGGATACTGCAATGACTGAGAACAAGAAAAAAATACTGGAGATGTTAGCCGAGAAGAAGATAAGCATCGATGACGCTTATCGCCTGCTCAACGTGATCGACGCCGATGAAGGCGGGCAGGAAAGTACCCCGAAAGCCGAGCCGGCGGTTAAAGCCAAGCCCAAGTACCTGCGTGTTAACGTGATACCCGACCCGGACGCCGAGGGTGGTACCGGCGACCGTGTTAACGTCCGCGTACCCATGTCGCTGATACGCGCCGGCATCAAGCTGACCTCCCTGATACCGCCTGAGGCCATGGACAAGGTGAACAGGGCCCTGAGGGACAAGGGTATCAACTTCGATGTGCGCAGCGTAAAATCGGACGATATCGAGGAGCTCATCGAAGCGTTAGGTGAGCTGGAAGTGGACGTCGCTGGCGGTCGGGGCGAGAAAGTAAAAGTATTCGTCGAGTAGCATTTACCAGGCGGGGGAATCAAATCATTCCCCCGCTCCGTCTATCCCAAAGACTCCGGAGACGGCACGGAAGAGGAAAATTCACGAGGAACACTTAATACAGAGGGATTTTTGTGCAATTTAACACCATAAACGACTGGGGGGAGGAAGAAATGAACAAGAGAAACTGGACCGAATCTTTAGCAAGGGCATGCGCCCGGCGGCCCTGGGTAACGGTGGGCATCTGGGTTGCAGCGATAGCCCTGGCTATTGTCCTGATGATTAATTACCTGGGAGATGCACTCGTTACGGACGTAGAACCTACCAATAACCCCGAATCCAGCGCAGCTCTGGACCTGATGAACGAACGGCTGGGGATATCTGAATACGAAGATCTGGATGAGATGATTATCGTCCGGTCGAGTACGCTGATGGTAGATGACCCTGAATTCCGCAGCCGGGTGGAGCAAATTTACGCCGACCTGATGGTGCTGGGTCAGGATGTCGTTCTGGGCGGTGCTACTTATTACATGACGCAGGACCCGTCGATGGTCTCACCCGACCGCCACAGCGCGTTAATTGCATTCAAGATGCCCATGGACGCGGATGAAAAGATGGCCCAGGTCTATGCCGTGGGGGACAGGTATGTCACCGGCGATTTCGAGGTCTTCCACACGGGCAACGCTGCGTTTATGGCCGACTCTATGGAGCTGGCTGAGGGTTCGATGACAACCGGCGAGACTATCGGTATCTCGGCAGCTATCGTTATTCTGGCCATCGTCTTCGGCGCGATAGCGGCGGCCGTCCTGCCCATAGTTCTAGGTATCGCATCCATTGTCGTCGCCCTCGGTCTGACCGCCCTGGTGGGGCAGACGATGGACCTTACTTTCATGATTACCAATATGATAACCATGATGGGGCTGGCCGTGGGCATAGACTATTCCCTTTTCATCCTGACGCGTTTCCGCGAGGAGCGCAGCCGCGGATTGGGAAAAATGGATGCCATCGGCGCCGCCGGCGCCACGGCCAGCCGGGCCGTATTCTTTAGCGGTCTTACCGTGGTGCTGGCGCTTACCGGTCTGGTGATTTTCCCATTGTCTATCTTTATCTCGATGGGGATAGGCTGCATCCTGGTGGT
>DATLAD010000039.1:0-5528 GCA_035527575.1 Dehalococcoidales bacterium | reverse complement strand
TGAGATATGGAAATGTTGTGGTTGCAGCATTAGTAATAATATTTGGCTTAGCGATAGTATATATATTTGGTGGGCTAAACTTGGCATATGCTATATATTTTAGTGCTGTGTCATTTACTGCTTTAGGATATGGGAGCTGGGTGAATATTACACCAGCAGGTTGGATACAGGGATTAGGCGCCGCCGAGTCTTTTCTTGGTGTTTTTATGATGGCGCTGTTCCTTGTAACGTTTATCCGTAAGATGACAAGATAGAATGGGGCGTTTAAGAGGGGCGCAGCCCCTCTTCACTATACCTCCCCCTCTCCTTGTTAGGAGAGGGGGACACAGGGGGAGAGGTAGAGAAAGAAACGGATTGCTTCGCCTCTGGCTCGCAATGACAGGGTGGGGCAGATAAAGATTTGTATAGAAAAGGAGAGTCTGATGAAGAAAAGACTACTATTAGCATTCGTGACGGCCGTATTTATGCTCTCGTTCGTTCTGGCGGGGTGTCAGGCAGGCGGCATAGCCCAGGAGGTATACGACCAGGCCGTAGCCCAGCTCAAGGAAGCGCAGGACAAACTGGCCGAGGCGCAGAGTAAAAGCACCGACCTTGAGACGGTAAAGTCAACTATCGAGGCCCAGCTTAAGGACGCCCAGGCGACCATCGCTCAGCTTCAAAGCCAGCTCAGCGAGTCCGGACTGACGGGGGCCACCCCTGAGGAAACCGCCGAGAAAATCGTCAAGTATTATCACGATACCCATGTCTACAGCACCTACGACCTGTTTATCTGCTCGGACATGGCCGCGGAAGTCTGGAATATGCTCAAAGCCCAGGGCATCAGCGCCGTCATCGTCGTGGGTAATATTGATAGCTCCATATCCGATATCCTCCAGTCCGACCACGCCTGGGTGCTGGCGGAGGTCGCTCCCGGTAAGAAACTGGCGCTGGAGACCACCGGCGGACGCGTCGTTCCCGAGAGCCAGAATGCCCTGTATTACCGGGGATGGACTTTTGATAGCCCGGCCAAATTGAAGAGCCATAATAATCTGTTCAGGGAATATAATACCCTCATCGGTGTCAGGAACCAGATTGCCAGCGAAGTAAACGAGGCTATGGACCTCCATAACAATTCAACCAGCCCGGCCGAGGCTGATAAATGGCTGGCGCTTTACAACAAGCTTGTCGAACTGAAGGTCGCTCAGGAAGACCGGCTCAACGAATTAATGAGCGAGATGAAAGGTCTGGCGACAAAGTGCGGCACCTGAGGTTAATACTCGTGGATACGGTCGGTATCTAATTGGAATATTTATAACGATATATTTATGGAGTAGGTAAGTGCGCATATCAAAGCTGTTCGGTAAAACGTTAAGGGAGGACCCCGCCGAGGCGGATACGGTCAGCCACCGGCTGCTGGTGAGGGCGGGGATGATAAACCAGCTGGTTGCCGGCGTCTATTCCTACCTGCCGCTGGGCTGGCGTGTGCTGAAGAAGATAGAAAACATTATCCGCGATGAGATGAATAAAGCCGGCGGACAGGAAGTCAACCTGCCGGTGCTCCAGCCGCTGGAACTGTGGCAGCTGTCCGGGCGCGACCGGGCTTTCGGCAAATCGCTTTTCACCCTTTATGACCGCCGCGAACGCCCGCTGGCCCTGGGTCCGACTCATGAGGAGGTGATTACCCAGCTGGCGGGCCGCTATATCCAGAGCTACCGCGACCTGCCCCGGCTCCTCTACCAGATTCAGGTAAAGCTCCGCGACGAACCCCGTCCCCGGGGCGGACTGATAAGGGTGCGGGAGTTCCACATGAAGGACCTGTACAGCTTTGATACCGACGAGGCCGGGCTGGACGAGAGCTACCGGGAAATGCTCCGGGCCTACCAGAATGTCTACGACCGCTGCGGCCTGCCCGCCATGCTCGTCGAAGCCGATAGCGGCGCCATCGGCGGTAAGGACTCCAACGAGTTCATGCTCATCGCCGAAAGCGGCGAGGACGAGATTATTTACTGTCCCGACTGCAAGTATGCCGCCAACGCGGAGAAAGCGGTAGGGGTGAAGGGCGGCATCGATAACGGCAAGCCGCTTCCCGTGGAGGAAGTGGCCACGCCGGGTATGGGAACGATAGAAGAGGTGGCCGGTTTCCTCAAGGTGCCCCACAGCCACACCCTGAAAGCGGTCTTCTATATCGCCGACGGCAAGATGGTCTTCGTGGTCATAAGGGGCGACCTCGGGGTGAACGAGATTAAGCTCAATAATATACTCAAAGCTAACGAGCTCCGCATGGCCACCGAGGCCGAGGTCATCGAGGCCGGCATCGTTGCCGGGGCCGCCTCGCCGGTGGGTTTAAAGGGTTTTCAGGTTATCGCCGACGATTCCGTAAAATCGGGCACCAACTTTATCGCCGGCGGCAATAAGCCGGAGACGCACATCAGAAACGTTAATTACCCCAGGGATTTTAAAGCGGACATCGTGGCGGATATCGCCAGCGCCCGGGCGGGTGATAAGTGCCCCGGATGCGGCGGCACCTACGCCTCGACTCATGGCATCGAGGTCGGGCATATCTTCAAGCTGGGCACTTTCCTCAGTGAGAAGCTGGGGGCATCGTTTATCGATGAAAAGGGGGAGTCTCACCCCATCGTTATGGGCTGCTACGGCATCGGCATCGGGCGGCTGCTGGCGGCGGCCATCGAGCAGAACCACGATGACAAGGGCATTATCTGGCCGGTGCCCATCGCCCCCTACCATGTCTATCTCTGCCCGCTGTACCGCGAGGGCTCACAGGTAGCTGACACAGCCGGGATATTATATAATGAGATGCAGGCGGCGGGACTGGAGGTACTTTTCGACGACCGCGAAGAGTCGCCCGGCGTCAAGTTTAACGACGCCGACCTTCTGGGGATGCCGTTCCGGGTGACCGTCAGCCCGCGCACACTGGAAAAGGACAGCGTCGAGTTAAAAAAGCGCTCCGAGAAAGAGTCGGAGCTGGTGCCCCTGGACGGGATAGTAGAAAAGCTTAAAAGGCTTCTTGAGGGTTAGGTGACTGTCTTAAAGCCGATTATTGAAGTAAAAAACCTCAGGAAGACCTACGGCGCGACCGTTGCCGTAGATGATATCTCTTTTGAAGTTGCCGAAGGCGAAATTTTTGGAATCCTCGGCCCCAACGGCGCCGGCAAGACCACCGCGGTAGAGTGTCTCCAGGCATTAAGAAAGCCCGATTCTGGCGATATCCGCGTGCTCGGACTTGACCCGCGTACGCAGGCGTCGGCATTGCGACGGCGTATCGGATCCCAGCTCCAGGAGTCGGCGCTGCCCGACCGCATTAAAGTCTGGGAAGCGCTCGATCTGTTCGCCTCGGTTACGCCGGACGCCCTGGACTGGCGTGTCCTCCTGAAGCAATGGGGCTTGTCCGAGAAACAAAAGGCCAGTTTCTCCAGCTTATCCGGAGGACAGAGGCAGCGTCTCTTTGTCGCCCTCTCGCTGGTGAACAACCCTGAAGTGGTTTTTCTGGATGAAATGACCACCGGCCTCGACCCCGCGGCGCGCCATGTAGCCTGGGACTTAATCCGCGCTATCCGGGACAGGGGGACTACCGTGGTGCTGGTTACCCATTTTATGGACGAAGCCGAGGAGCTCTGCGACCGCGTTGCCATCGTTGACCGGGGTAAAATAGTCGCTTCCGATACGCCCCAGGGCCTTATTACCTCCTACGCCAGCGATGTGCGTGTTATTTTTACTACCGAGCAGGCCGAACTGCCATGGCTGAGTGAAATCCCCGATGTACGAGAAGTTGTCAGGAGGGGGCCGAGAGTGGAAGTGGAAGGCAGCGGGCCGGTCCTGGCTCTGGTGGCGGCGGCTCTCGTTAAACATGGAATCATCCCCGCCGATCTCCGGGTGGAGCAGCCCACCCTCGAAGATGTCTTCCTGAAATTGACGGGACACAGTGCCGGAGACTAAATGCGTACGCTTATAAAACTGACATGGGTAGAGATAAAGCTGTTCGTCCGTGAGCCCATGACGATGGTCGTCACGCTTGCCCTTCCTGTTATCACCCTTTTCGTCATGGGTGGTGTCTTCGGCAATACACCCAATCCGGACATATACAGGGGTGTAGGCCCGATGGACTATTATGTGCCGGCTTACTTCGGCCTGGTGATAGCAGCTATCGGTGTGGTCGCCTTGCCGGTACACCTTACGGCGTATCGTGAGCGCGGCGTCCTGCGCCGATTGCGCGCTTCATCAATATCTATATGGTCATTGCTGGGTTCTCAGTTAGTAGTTAGCTTTATTATCGCGGTATTTGGCGGTATCCTGCTTCTGGTTCTTGCCCTGGTTATTTACTCTCCTCATATGCCGCAGTCACCCGGCCTGTTGATTCTGGCATTTCTACTCAGCACGCTGTCTTTTGCCGCCGTAGGATTTCTCCTCGGTGCCGTTCTACCATCGACCCGGGCAGCGCAGGGACTGGGATTGATACTCTTTTTTATCATGCTTATACTCGGCGGCGCCGGGCCGCCCCCCGAAGTGTTAACCGGAGCGATGGTATTCATCGGAAAAATCACTCCCCTGCGCTATGTTGTTTTATCGCTGCAGGACCCGTGGCTCGGCTTCGGGTGGAATCAAAACGCGTCCCTCGTAGTGGCCGGAATCATGGTGGTGGCAAGCCTGCTGTCAGCGCGTTTCTTCCGCTGGGAGTGAATCCTTTGGATTTATCAACCCACCCCCTGTGTCCCCCTCCCTTGGAAAGGGAGGGGGAAGAAAGAAAAAGAGGGGCTTCGCCCCTCTTGGAACTCCCCAAAACTATCATTTACCTGGTCAAACTCAACTTCGTAATGACGCGCCCAGCTCTTTCGTCAGTCGTTTCAGGACTTGCTCCTGCACCTTGTTGACTTCTTCGTCGGTCAGGGTGCGCGTGGGCGATTGGTAGACGAGGCGGTAAGCGAGCGATTTCTTGCCCGCGGCCACCTGCTTTCCGGAATAAACATCGAAGAGGATGACCTCGCTTATCAGCGAAAAGCTCTTGATGATGTCCAGGATCTTCTGGTGCGTGACATCGGCGTCGACCATGAGGGCCAGGTCCCGGATGGTGCTCGGGAAGCGCGGTATCGACTGGAACATTTCGTGAATGGCGGCAAATGGCAGCAGCGCCGACACGTTGACTTCGAACAGGCAGACCGGCCCGGCAATCTCGAAGGCATCGGCTACCTTCGGGTGCAGTTCGCCGATAACCCCCAGTTTCACCTTCAGGCCGTTTTCTTCGATGACGATGGCGGCCTGTCGGGCGGGGTGCAGCCCCTCGTCGCTGCTTTTTTCAAAGCCGACAGCCACGTCCAGGTGGTCGAGCAGGCCTTCGATAACTCCCTTGACGTCGTAGAAATCGAACGAACCGTCGCCGCCCAGCCATGAGCTCTCGACCCTGAGGCCGTTCATGATGCCGCACAGCACTTCCGGTTCGTCGGGCAGGTCGTTCTCCCGGGGCACGTATATCTTGCCCAGCTCGAACAGCCTGATGCCGCCGCCTTCGTGCCGTCGATTTGAAGCCAGGGCGGCCA
>DATLAD010000038.1:0-5414 GCA_035527575.1 Dehalococcoidales bacterium | reverse complement strand
ATCCGCGACGTGCTCATCTACTCCGGCTCCAAGTTCCTCTGCCCGTGTGCCGGAGATATAACCCTGATGCCGGGGACATCGTCCGACCCGGCTTTCCGCAGGGTAGACGTGGATGTAAAGACAGGAAAGGTACAGGGGCTTTTCTAGCCGTCTGATACGGCTTAATTTAACAAGAGGAGTCCAGACTGCTACAATAATAAATAGGAGAGTATAAGGTAAGGATAGAATATTGAGCGTTAGCATAGCCGTAGCCGGAAAGGGAGGCACCGGCAAGACTTCGGTAACCAGCCTGGTCATTCGCTACCTGCTTAAGAATGACCTTGGGACTGTCCTGGCTGTTGACGCCGACCCCAATTCCAATCTGGCCGAGAATCTCGGCCTGGAAGTAAGACAGACAGTCGGCCGGATACTGAATGAGTTTCAGGGGGAGAAACTTCACATTCCCGCCGGGACGACCAAGGAAGCCTACCTGGAATACCAGCTAAACGTAGCCATAACCGAGAGCAAGGGCCTTGACCTCATTACGATGGGACGGGGCGAAGGCCCGGAATGTTACTGCTACCCTAACGTGGTTATCCGGAAACTCATCGACGATTGGTCGAAGAACTATGCCTACGTCGTCATGGACAACGAGGCCGGGCTGGAACACCTGAGCCGCAGAACCACCCAGAATGTCGATGAGCTTCTCATGGTCTCCGACCACTCGGTCAAGGGTCTGCGGGCGATAGCTCGTGTCCGCGACCTGGTGGCGGAGCTGAAACTCGCGGTAAAAAGAGAATCGGTAATCATAAACCAGGTGCCCGGTGAGATAGACCCGTTGCTCACCGAGGAAATGGAAAGGCTGGGCATCGTGCCCGCAGCTATCATCCCGGTGGATGAAGACCTGAAACGCTACGACCTGGAACAGAAACCGCTGTTTAACCTGCCGGATACCTCCCGGGCGGTGACGGCGGTCAACGACTTAATGGATAAGCTCTTAAAAACCGAGAATGTCGAGATGAAAAGGGGGTAAATCTATGACAGCACAACTGATTAAAGGCGCCGAGGTTGCCGCGCAGATTCGCGAAGAACTGAAGAAGGAGATTGCCGACCTCAAGGCCAAGCACAACGTGGTGCCGGGCCTGGTAACGGTACTTGTCGGGGCCGACCCGGCCTCGCAGGTCTATGTCGGCCAGAAAGAGAAGACCTCGAAAGAGCTGGGTATCTACTCGGAGAGGTACGACCTCCCGGCGGATACCTCCCAGGAAGACCTGCTGAAACTGATTGATAAGCTCAACAAAGACCCTAAGATTAACGGTATCCTGGTGCAGTTGCCCCTCCCCAAGGGTTTAAACGAGGAGGAAGTCCTCTTCGCCATCGACCCCAAGAAGGACGTCGATGGCTTCCACCCGGTAAACGTGGGCAAGCTGATGATAGGGGAGCCGGACTACCTGCCCTGCACCCCCGCCGGCATTCAGCAGCTCCTGATTCGTTCCGGCACTCAGATTGAAGGTGCCGAAGTGGTCGTCGTCGGCCGCAGCAACATCGTCGGCAAACCCATCGCCAACATGCTCCTCCAGAAGGCGCCGGGGGCCAATGCCACGGTCACGATCTGCCATACCCGGACGCGCGATATAGCCTTCCATACCAGGCGGGCCGATATCCTGATAGTGGCGGCCGGAAAACCGAAGGCCATCACCGGTGATATGGTCAAGGAAGGCGTCGTTGTTATTGACGTCGGCGTCAACCAGGTCGGCACTACCGCCGAAGGCAAGAGAATCCTGGAAGGCGATGTCGACTTTGAAAGCGTCAGCGCCAAGGCCAAGGCCATTACCCCGGTCCCGGGAGGCGTCGGCCCGATGACGATAACCATGCTTATGATGAATACGGTAAGAGCCGCCAAGGTGGCGGCCGGCCTGACACAATAAAGGAGGAGGAAATATGGAATACAAGACTGTAAAAAAGGAGGCGCCCGGCCGGGGTGAGGTGGAAATACTGGCCGAAACCTATGAACCAGGCGAGCCAGTGGGAGAAGACGCCGGCCGATGGCGTCAGAAACTGGAAAGCCGGGATGAGAAACTGAAATACCTGAAATCCGGTGAGCGCTACTGGTATAGCGACGACTGGTTTGGTAGTGAAAAAAGGAAGAATCCGGCCTGAGCAAAGGAGGCAAAATGGCATTTGAGATTCCAAAGACAGCATACAGCGGTAAGATTAAAGAGATAAAACTGGGCAAGGGTGACAAAGCGGTAACCGTCGGCGGTGAAACGGCCTACCCTTTCTATCTTTTTGAAGGCGAAATGCCGAATCTACCCAGGATAGCCATGGAGGTTTACGATATGCCTCCCGAGGAGTGGCCGGAAGCCGCGCTGGAACCCTTCGCCGGAGTCACCGACGACCCGGTAGCCTGGGCGCAGAAATGCATCAAGGACTACGGCGCGGAGATGATATGCCTGCAACTCCTCAGCACCGACCCCAACGGGAAAGACCGCCCGGCTGACGAAGCGGCCCAGGTGGTCAAAAAGGTGGCCGATGCCATCGATGTCCCCCTGATCGTCTTGGGCACGGCCAACCACGATAAGGATACGGAAGTCCTCAGGGCCGCCGCCGAACTCTGCCAGGACAAGAGCCTGATTCTGGGACCGGTGGAGGAGGCCAACCATAAGAAAATCGGCGCCGCCGCCATCGGCTACAAACACACCGTAGTCGCCTCAACTCCCATCGATATCAACCTGGCCAAGCAGCTCAATATCCTGCTGGGCAATCTCGGCGTTCCCGACAATCTGCTCATTATGGACCCCACCGTTAGCTGCATAGGCTACGGCATCGAGTACTGCTACTCGGTCATGGAAAGAATGAGGATGGCGGCTCTAACCCAGCAGGACGCCAAGCTCCAGTTCCCCATCATCTGCAATATAGCCAAAGAGGCCTGGAAGACCAAAGAAGCCAAGATATCCGAGAAAGAAGACCCCAAGATGGGGGATGCCAAAAAGCGAGGCATCCTTCTCGAAGCCATGTCGGCCATGGTCCTGCTTCTGGCCGGAGCCGACGTGTTAGTTATGAGACACCCGGAAGCAATAAAACTGGTCAGGGAAATGATAGCTGACCTGACCGCCAAATAAGTGAGGTAAATTAAATGGCAGAAGAAGAAAAGAGAAAGAAAAGTGTAGACAAGGCGAGCCTGGAACTAATAGAAAAAGCCTGTGCGGACGAGGTTAATCTCGCCTTCGACCGGGCGGAGAGCATGAAGCCCTGCCCTATAGGCGCCGTTGGCAGCTGCTGCAAGAACTGCGGCATGGGCCCCTGCCGGGTACCCCTGCCGAAAGGTAAAGAGGAAACCCCGGAGGAGAAAAAGAAACGGCGAGGCGTCTGCGGTGCCACCGCCGAGACCATCGCCGCCCGCAATTTTGTTCGTATGATTGCCGGTGGTTCTGCCGCCCACTCCGACCACGGGCGGGGGGTTGCTGAGCTCTTCATCGCCGCGGCCAAGGGAGAAGCCCCCGGATACAAGATAAGAGACGAGCAAAAATTGCTGGCTCTGGCCCTGGAATGGGGCATTGAGATTGGCGACCGCAGTAATGAGGAGATTGCCCTGGAAATCGGCGAAAAGGCTCTGGCTGAATTCGGTCGCCAGGAGGGTGAACTCCTTTTCGTCAAGAGGGCACCACTAAAACGCCAGGAGATATGGCGGCAGCAGGGTGTTGTCCCGCGCGGTATTGACCGAGAAATTGTGGAGATAATGCACCGCACCCATATGGGCGTCGACCAGGACTATGAAAACCTGATTAAACAGGGTACCAGGGCCGCCCTGGCCGATGGCTGGGGCGGCAGCATGATTGCCACCGAGCTTCAGGACATTCTCTTCGGTACGCCGGCCCCCGTGCTGAGCGAGGTAAACCTCGGCGTCCTGAAGGAAGACCAGGTCAATATCATCATTCACGGCCACGAGCCGCTGCTCTCCGAGGTGATTGTCGCCGTTGCCAATGACCCCGAGATGATAGAGCTGGCCAAGTCCAAGGGAGCCAAAGGCATAAACCTGGCCGGCATCTGCTGTACGGCCAACGAGATACTTATGCGTCACGGCGTGCCCCTGGCTGGCACCTTCCTTCAGCAGGAGCTGGCGCTGGTCACCGGGGCGGTCGATGCCATGGTGGTGGACGTACAGTGTATTATGGAATCCCTGCCGGACATCGCCCAGTGCTACCATACTCTGGTTATCACCACCTCCCCCAAGGCCAAGATAAAGGGAGCGATGCACATCGAGTTTAACGAGCACGACGCCATTAACGGCGCTAAAGCGGTAGTCAAAGCGGCGATTGAGAACTTCCCCAAGAGAGGTAAGAATATCCGCATCCCCCGGGAGAAGCATGACCTCATCGCCGGATTCAGCCACGAGACTATCAACTACCTGCTGGGCGGGCTGTTCCGGGCCTCCTACCGGCCATTGAATGACAACATCATCAACGGGCGCATTCGCGGTGTGGCCGGCGTCGTCGGCTGCAACAATGCCCGCTGGGAACATAATCAGGCACACGTTGCCATGGTCAAGGAACTCATCAAGAATGACGTTCTGGTCATCCAGACCGGCTGCAGCGCCATGGCCAGCGCCATGGCCGGGCTCATGGTACCCGAAGCCGCCGCCAAATACGCCGGCCAAGGGCTGGCTGAGGTCTGCGAGACCGTCGGCATACCGCCGGTACTTCACATGGGTTCCTGCGTGGACAACAGCCGCATCCTGATGGCCGCCACCGCTATGGTTAAAGACGGCGGACTGGGCGACGATATCAGCGACCTGCCCGTCGCCGGTGCGGCGCCGGAGTGGATGAGCGAGAAAGCCATCTCCATCGGCCAGTACTTCGTCGCCTCCGGTGTCTACACGGTATTCGGCGTCACCTGGCCCACCGAAGGCAGTAAGGAAGTCACCGACTACCTGTTCAAGGAAATGGAAGAAAAATATGGCGGTATGTGGGACTTCGAACTCGACCCGATTAAAGCTGCCCAGAAAATGATTGCACACATAGATAAGAAGCGTAAAGCCCTGGGTATCGATAAAGCCAGGGAAAGAGTACTCTACGACATGGATATGAGGCGTGAGCTGGAAGGCTAGGCTTCCGACATCGCTACAATAAGGAGGTTATGAGGATATGTCCAAGATAATTGCATCGGCAGCCATCAACGGTGCCCACAAGATTGTTGACCAGGCCGAGAAGAAGTGGCAGGAGGCAATGGACAAGCACGGAGCCAAAGAACCGGTCGGCTTTCCCAATACCGCCTATTACCTGCCGATAATCTACGGGATTTTAGGCATGAAGGTAGAAAAGCTGGGTGACATGGAAGCGGTATTGAAGAAATGCAAAGACCTGCTGCCGCCGCCGGTCAAGGCAGAACACCACCTGCCCTACCTGGGACCTACCCTCGATGCCGGCATGATTACC